>JAVBUU010000025.1:0-8955 GCA_031555005.1 Opitutales bacterium
GTTCACAAAAGCCGAATTGAATTTTGTAATTAAAAACCAATTACAAAATTCAACTCGGGAAAATAAAAACCGCCGGCAAAGCAGTCTCCTGCTTGCCGGCGGTTTTTTTTAATCAAGTTTTACTTTACCTTAATTTCGTAAACCGCGCCGCGTGCGGTTGCGGTTTTGAAAATTCCGGCGTCATCGCTCGTACCGAGCGTCTTGCCGGCGGAAATAATTTCGACCGGCGCGCCGGCACGCAACACCAGCGGCTCGCCTGCCGTCGAGACGATTTTTGCCGAGACAAGTTTCCCGTCTTTCCAAGCGATATCGACGGTAAACCCGCCGCGCGCGCGCAGCCCGGAAACACTGCCGGTCGCATAACTTTTCGGCAATGCCGGCAGGAGTTGAATTTCGCCGGCGTGCGATTGCACGAATATTTCCGCCATGCCGCCGGTGATGCCGAGGTTGCCGTCGATTTGGAACGGCGGATGCGTTGCGAAGAGATTGTTCAGTGTATTGAATTGCAGGAGGCCGCGCACCATGATGCCGGCGCGATCCCCTTCGCCGAGACGCGCCCACATCGCACAACGCCAGGGCCATGTCCAGGAGCGGCGTGAATCGCCGATGGTGCTGTCCACGGTGAAGGGCGTCCCCTCTTTGTCGTTACTGCGCGCTTTGAGCAGGACGGCGGCGGCCTTGGCGAGTTCCGGCGTTTTGGTGACGCTGATTTGCCGGCCGGGATAAACGGCGAAAAGCGGCGAGGTGTGCCGGTGCGTGTCATTTTTATCGTCGCGGTCGATCATCCATTCTTGGAGTTGTCCCCATTTGCCGATACGCGGGGCGTCAAGGCGATCGCGCAGGCCGGCGATTTTTTTCGCGTAACCGGTGTCACCGAGAATTTGAGCGGCTTCGACGGTATTGGTGAACAGGTCCCAAATGATCTGCTGATCGTGAGCGACGCCGTCTTCGCGCGGGCCGTGTTCCGGCGACCACCCGTTGGGCGCGACGAGCGTACCGGCTTTGATTCCGGCAAGCGAGGAGCGATCCGCGCCGCCGTCCTGCGTGAAAAAGTTTTTCCCGCCGGCGGTGAGTTCTTTCAGGTGATCTTCCCAAAAGTTGCATATCTCCTTCATCGCCGGGTAGGCGATTTCTTTGAGGTAAGCCTTGTCTCGGGTGAACGCATAGTGCTCCCACAGATGCTGCATATACCAAGCCGACGCCGGGATGTTCCACTCCCAGCCGTTGCCGCCGGTAATGTTTTGCGAGGTGCGCGCAGTCCAGCCGCGGACGGTTTCGCCGAATTGTTGTTTATCGGCGCGCGTGGCTTGTCGGCAGGATTCGGATTGCGCAATGACGTAGGAAATAAGCGAGCGGTGCATTTCGGAGAGGTTCGCCGTCTCCGTGCCCCAGTAATTCATTTGGACGTTGATGTTGTTATGATAATCGCACGCCCATGCCGGGCTGTTGCTGTCGTTCCACAGACCCTGCAAGTTCGCCGGCAGTCCGTTGCTCTGCGAAGAGCCGATGAGGAGGTAGCGTCCGAAGTTGAAAATGTCTTCTTCGAGGTCGGGATCTTCACCGCCGTTGCGATAATCGGCGAGACGCTGCGCGGTGGTTTTGGCGAGTTGTTCCGCCGGGGTTTCGCCGATGTCGATTGCGACGCGATCCATATAAGCGCGATGGGCTTTCTCGGCCGCTTTTTTGAGCGTTTCGTATGTTTTTTTCGCGGATAGAAGATCCTTGTCCAACAGGGAGGCGGGATTGCCGTGCGTCCAATTTTTCTTCACGACCGGCACATAATTCGTGCGCGCGCCGAGGATGAGCGTGAGCGTCGTGCAGTTTTTAAATTCAAGCGTGTCGCCATCGCTCCTCACGGTGCCGGCATCGTTGAGCGCGATCACGCGGCTTTCGTAGGCGATGCCGTTGACAAATTTGCCGGCGGCGCGAAGCACGTTGCCGCCGGAAACTTTTGTCGCATTGGCACGTCCGTCCTTGAGTTGTATCTTGCCGGAAAGCGAGCCGGCTTTTTCGGCCGTATAGCGCAGGACGATGACTTGATCGGCAGCGGAAACAAAGGCCTCTCGGTGATATTTCACGCCGGCGATTTCAAAATCGGTTTCGGCGCGCGCGGTGCTGAGATTAAGCCGGCGGCTGTAACCGGCAGTGTTTTTATCGCCGTCAAAGTTGATGAAAAGGTCGCCGAAATTCTGATAGCAGCCGAAAATATTTTTTTCGTCTTTGCCGTAATTGTAGCCGCCGGAGGGATTGGAGTCGCCGGTCCAAAGCGAGTTCTCGTTAAACTGAACGCGATCGCTGTCGATGCCGCCGAAAATCATGGCCCCGAGCCGGCCGTTGCCGAGCGGGAGCGCTTCGGACTGCCAATCGTTTGCCGGGGCATCAAAGACGATAACGGAATCGCGGGCAAACGCCGGCGCCGCGCAAGACAGCGATAAAAGGAAAAGTGCGATTTTTTTGTTAAGCATGGTGAAGGAGGGGTTAAAGAAAGCGTTTAACGCAAGTGTCAATCGTAACGGGGAGGACGGTTCAAAAAAGAATCCGCCGGCAACTCGGCCGGCGGATTTTTTTAAACGAATTATTTCTTTTCCTGAACTTCCGGTGCCGGCGTCGCGGCTTCCGGCGCGGCAGGGGTTTTCGGCGTCTCCGGGGTTTCCGTTTCAAGTTCGGGCGCAGGTGCCGGCGGTGTTTCCTTCACGTCAACGATTTCGACTTCGAACACTAATGCGGACATGGGCAAAATGCCGGCGCGCTGCACGCCTTGGGTGCCGTAGGCGAGCTCATGCGGGATATAGAGCATGATTTTTCCGCCTTTACCGATTTTTTGCAAGCCTTCGCGCCAGCCTTCGATAACGGCCGGCGTGCCGTCCGGCATCGTCAGCGGAAATTCGGCGGGCGCTCCGCCCTGTTTTTCCGTGCTGTCGAAAACGCGCCCGTCGATCAGCGTGCCTTTGTATTTCGCGACAACGGTATTTTTGAGATTCGGAACAACATCGCCGCCTTTTTCGATTATCTTATAGCGCAGGCCGGATTCCGACTTTTGCACGCCGGGTTGTTTGTCGATTTCTTCCAGAAATTTTCTGTTCTTGGCGTCCCATTTGAGACGCGTTTCAACGGTGCGCGCACGGAAAAAGGAATCCAGTTTCTCGGTTGCTTTTTGCATATCGGCAACCGGGTTGTCCTTGCCGAGCAGAAAAGCACGAAAACCTTTTGAAAAGTCGTCGAACTCGCTTTCGGAGAACCCGAGTTGATCCATTTGGGTTTGCGTGGCGATCAGCCAGCCGAGGGCTTGAAGCGCTTGGGATTTTTCCGAGGTCGTCATCGGCGCCGGAGCGGGGATTTCGGGAGCCGGCGCTTCGGCTTTTTCTTCGGCGCGGAGCGCTCCCGGGAGTGCGAACGCCGCAGCGGCGGCCAACACAAAAATGTTTTTGAGCATAAGAGCACCGAGCCTGAACCGGGATATGCCAGCGTCAAATCCCATTTGTCGCAATCAGGCAAATGCCGGCAAAAGGATTCTGACCGAAACGGGGGAAGTCATTTTTTCGAGCGCGCCAACAGCGTCCGAATTTTCAACCGGGCATGCCTTGCGACGATATATCCCAAACAATGTTTTGCGCCGCAACGGCACTTGTGTTCAAAAAAACTCTCCGGAGAAAACCCGTAGTCAAAAGTCAGTTCCTCTCCGGCAACAATATCGCGCAATGCCTTTATCCAAAGCTTACCGGCGGTCCTTACGACTTCGCAGTTTTCCTCACAGGAATGATTCATGAACTTTGCCGGATTGTCCGGAACGTCGCCGTCGAGATCGAAATCTGCATCAAGCTCGAAAAGAAAAACCGGCGCCTCCGCATTTGCGGCGCGACGCACGCCGCTCCGCCGGAGCGATTCCGTTTTCGTGATTTTCTCGCCTTTATATTCGAGAACCTGCGTGCCTGCTTTTATCCCGCGCACGGCAAAAACGCCGGTGCCGTGAATGGGCGAAACGCGCAATTCCCACGCCGTAAAAACATCGTCCGCAACCGGACTCATGCAACGAACAAATTCTCCCGGCGTTTCTTGCGAATAATAAAAACAACGCCGGTAAGCACGCACGCAAGGACGAAAAGCAACGCTCCGCCCAACACGATTTGACGCAGTCCGAAACGGAATTTCACAACCGGGGCGGGAGCGGCATCGGGCGGAAGTATGCGATCGAGCAGCTCGGAATCAAAATTGTCCGCATGCGACAACAATTCGGACAAATCGGAAAAACTCAGCGTATCGCCGGCGACCCACCCGCCGGAGGAAAACGCTATGATTTTCTTCCCTTCATCGGCATACGAAACCGGAAAAACGGAGCACAACGCATCCAATTTCAGGCGCGTGATATCATCGGTAAGATAATGAACATCCACGCGACACTTCGGGATAATGATGTCAAATGCCGTGATGGCGCAATCGGTCACCGGGAAATTTCGTGCGTCGCGTTTAAGGAAAATCACAATGCGCGCCTCCCCTTCCCCGCCCTTTTTCACATCGAGTCCCGCCACGCGGCCGATGCCGGCAAGATCGGCCGGCAATTCTCTGCCGGCGGCACGCGCGATGTTGATGCTCTTTGCGATTCGCGAGGACAGGCGCGCGGTCAGCGCCGGATCCGCGTCACGCAGCAACGTGCTCGAATCCGGAAGTCCGCCTTGCTCAATGAGCGCCAAACTCGCCGCAAGCCGGACGCTTCGCGCCCGGTCATTTGTCAGGGTCTTAAGCGCCGCAACGATTTTCCCTTTCGGCACGTAGCCCGGCAATAATGAACGCGGCGATGCCCACTGCGAAAAGCCGCTCGTCTCGCTGATACGGAAAATGCGCTCGCAGCCCGACTCGAGACTTGCGGCCGGCACCGTTTCACGCACCACCGCATTGGCGTCGGCCAAAAACGCATCCATCCGGAAAAAATAAACTTCCGGCGCGATACGCGCGAGGCAATGCGCGGCCGCGCTCCGCACGGCGGACGATTCGGATCGTGACAATGCCAATGCATATTCGGCATGATTCGATTTCCCGTATTGCGCGAGAAGCGCAAGCCCGAGCACCCGACGCGCGTCGTCGGGGCAGGCAACCAAATTTTTGGCGCACTGTAAAAAAACGCGTTCGTGCGCGTCATCGCCGAAAGCGGAGTAAGGCGCAATAAGCGCGGAAAAAACCGGAATTCTGTCGATATTGTAGCTGCTCCTTGTCGCAAGCGAATCAAGTGTCGCCTTCACATAGCGGACGTCGTCGTAACGAAGCAGCGAAAGACGCGCGACATCGCGCCGGACTTCGTCGTTCTCGCCGGCTAAAAGTTGTTGCACGACTTCCAGCATGCGCGGCGAACGCGAATGCAAGAGCAGCAAAAACTGCGCCTGATTCCGAACGCCCTGAGGAAAATTAGAATTATTCGCCACGGAACTGAGCGCGCGGAAAAAACGATAAATCACGTCGAGGCCCAACGCGCCGTGCGGTGTCGGCGTCAGAGTCGCCGCGGCATTCGCGTCAGAGAAAACTCCGGAAACGATCGACGTATTGATACTGCCTGGCCCGCCGTAGGGATCGTTGTAAGGATTCGCGGCGGAAATCGATTCAATCTCAATTCCCAATTGTGTCCGTAAAAATTCGGAATCGGCCTGAAATGATTTCACGACCGCCAATACCCGCCCGGCGATGCCGGATTCGATCGCCTCGGCGATCGTCGCGAGAGTTCTGTTGTTCTTCCGGGAGTTCTTGGAACAAAGCAAATCAAGCGCGGCGCAAGCGGCCTCGTCGGAAACACCGAGCGCGATCTGCCGCAACAAATCGGAGTCCGCCTGATCCGGAAACGCCCTGAACTCGCCGGCGATTTTTAAAACCACCCCGGCATCAAGCGAAAGCAGTTTTGCCGACAACGCCGCATCCGGTTGAATGCGCCGGCGCAAAAGCGCGGCTGCGATTGCCGGCGCGTATTGCGGGTTGCGCTCCGCCAAGCGCAACGCACGCGCATTCATTCCCTCTTCGGACAAATCGCGCGCCGCGGCCTCGGTAAACTGCAAACAAACGTAAATTGCGGCACGCGAAATCGAATCGTCCCCGGAATTTATTTTTTCCGAAACAACCGGCAATAATTCCGGCGACACCGCAATGGCACCGGCGGCGGCCTCGATTGCGGCGACATTAACCCGCCCCTCGCCTCGCGCCATCCCGCGAAGATAAACATCCGCGCGAAACCCCTCAACTTTCGGCAAAACGGAAAATGCGATTTCCGCCGTTTCGACATCTTTCGACTCACATTGACCGCAAACAAAATCCGCTGCAGCCGTTTCGCCGCGAAGGCCTATTTCGCGGAGCGCCGAACGCAACACGTTCAAATCCGACTCCGCTTCCAAATACCGGAGCGCATTCGCCGTTTTTCCGGTGCGAATCAACGAACAAATCGCCGGCGCGCGGTAATCCGGCGACGCGCTTTCCGGCGAAACCGACGGATTCTCGGCAACCGTAAAATGAAGTTCGCCGCCGAGCGAAACCTCGCTGCGGAAGTAACCCCTTATGCCGACAATCACAATCGCGGCACATAAAACCGGCATGAGGTAAAATATTACTTTTTTTTTCACAATACGGACATCTTGTTTGAAATGAAAAATAGCCGTTCTCCCCGGCAAGAACACGCCGACACGCAGTCCCGGCAAGCGAAAACGGCAATCCCCGTTCCATTGTTAAATAATTTTTACGTAAACCCATTTCCCTTGAAGCGCGCTCAAAACCGTGCACTTTCAATAAAATCGACTTTTTTTGTATCCACACGACTCCATGAAAGCGCAAGTTCATCTTCAAGGCAAACGCGGTGTCCGGCTCCTGCAGGACCCTTTCCTCAACAAAGGAACCGTCTTTACGGACAAAGAACGTGACGCGCTCGGACTGCGCGGACTGCTTCCGCCGCGCGTCGCGACGCCGGACGAACAGCTCGACCGCGTGCTCGAAAACCTGCACGGCAAAGAAACGGACATCGAAAAATATCTCTTTTTGACGAGCCTTCACGACCGGAACGAAGTTCTCTTCTACCGCATCGTTTGCCACGACATCGAAAAAACGATGCCGCTCATTTACACGCCCACCATCGGTTACGCATGCCAACGATTCGGGCATCTTTTCCAAAAACCGCGCGGCCTTTACGTCTCCTCGAAAGACCGCGGAAACATTAAAACGATTTTACAGAATTGGCCGCAAAGCGACGTGCGCATGATCGTTGTCACCGACGGCGAACGAATCCTCGGCCTCGGCGACCTCGGCGCCAACGGCATGGGCATCCCGGTCGGCAAACTCTCCCTCTACACGGCTTGCGCCGGTATTCGCCCCGAACAATGCCTGCCGATTACGATCGACGTCGGCACAAATAATAAAGAACTGCGCGAAGACCCGCTTTACATCGGATTGCCGCAAGAACGCATGCGCGGCCCGGAATACGATTCTCTGATCGACGAATTTATCACCGCCTGCACGGACATCTTCCCCAAAGCCTGCGTGCAATTTGAAGACTTCGGCAATCACAACGCCTTCCGCTACCTGCATAAATACCGAAACGAAATCTGCACGTTCAACGACGACATCCAAGGCACCGCCGCCGTCGCGCTCGCCGGCATTTACTCCGCGCTGCGCATCACCGGCGGCAAAATCGCCGACCAAAAATTCCTATTCCTCGGCGCCGGCGAGGCCGGCATCGGCATCGGCGATCTGATCGTCGAAGCACTCAAAGCCGAAGGCGTGACAGAAGAAGACGCACGCCGGCAATGTTGGTTCGTGGACTCAAAAGGCCTTGTCGTAAAAAGCCGCGCGGATTTGACCGAACACAAAAAGCCCTACGCGCACGATGCGGCACCGGCAGCGACATTCCTCGCCGCCGTCGAAGAATTAAAGCCCACCGCGATCATCGGCGTTTCCGGCACCGCCGGCGGGTTCGACCAAAAATCGGTCGAAACCATGGCACGCATCAATAAACGCCCGATCGTGTTCGCGCTCTCAAACCCGACGTCAAAGGCCGAATGCACAGCGGAACAGGCTTACACATGGACGGACGGACGCGCCATCGTCGCCACCGGCAGCCCTTTCGCACCGGTAATTTACAAAGGCGTCACACATGTTCCCGGCCAGGGCAACAACGCCTACATTTTCCCCGGTGTGGGACTCGGCGCAATCGCGAGCGAGGCAACGCGCATAACGGACGAAATGTTCTTCGTCGCCGCAAAAACGCTCGCGCAAATGGTCAGCGAAAAAGACCTGAACATCGGGCGGGTTTTCCCCCACTTGAACAACATCCGCGAGGTTTCGCTCGCCATCGGCATCGCCGTCGCGGAAACGGTTTTCTCGCGCGGACTCACCTCAATACAACGTCCGAAGAATTTACCGGAATACGTGAAAAGCTGCATGTTCAAACCCGAATACGTCGAGTATATCTGACGCAAAGAAATCCGCAACGCGCACACGACGCGTTCGTCCCGAACGAACACAAAAAAGCCGCCCTCCCGGGCGGTTTTTTTGTGCCGGCGTTATCGCCGGCCGCAGCACGAAATCACGGCTTTGCCTTATCCGAGAATTCGCTCGGACCAATTCGAAACGGAGTCGCCGTTGCCGTGGACAATTTCACATCGCGCGCACAAGCAGACACATGCGGCGGTTTTTCGGCGTGAGAAAATTCGTCGAAATACGCCGTGGCTGAGAATGTCTTTCGTAAACACGTCCCCCAAACATCTTGGCAATGTCATCCGCGGCTGTTTCAACAAAACACGCATATCCTCAATTTCGAAAAAACGCGCCGAAGCAGATGCGAATCCAAAAACCAAGAACGAAAAACCAAGAATTAATTTACGCAAAAATGCGCGCGTAATTTTAATGTAATGCAACCGTTCCGGTTGCATTCCGAAAAGACAAAACCTGCGTTTATTCGCATTCATCTGCGGTTGAACGCATCCTTCCCTTTTT
>JAVBUU010000033.1:0-10172 GCA_031555005.1 Opitutales bacterium
CTCCTCCTCACTCCTCATCCCCGCGCAGCGACGTTATCCGCGCCAAGCCGATCACGCCGTCGAGCGTCCCGTGCCAGTCCGTCGAAAACCCGCTCATCTCGTGCTCGTCCGTGCTCCGCGTCGTCAAAATCCAAGACGGGAAATGCACCGACAACAGCGCGCGCACCTCTTTCAAAACTTTTTCTTCTTCGTTTGTCATAAAAAATTCCCCGAATCTGCCCCTCACTCCCAAGCCGCGGCGCATCTCCACCGGCGAAAAGTTTTCCGTGCCGCGCAATTCAATGTCGGCGTAATCGCCGCCGCGCGAACGGCAAGAAAGCCCGGAATCCTTACCCGCGCTTACTTGATCACGATACCCTTGGCCGCCATCCGCGCCTGAAATTTGATCAGGCACTCCGGCGTCCCTTCGAGCACCCGCTTAATCGCTTCCCTTTGCTGCACCTTCCAATTCTTCTCGCGGTCTTGCGGCCGCTCTTGCGGTTTGGATGCTTGATTGCTCATTACCAAGATTGTTTTTCAGATTCCTAAAGAAGTCAACGCGGTTCGCGACTTCCACATGTTCGCCGATCTAGCGACTGTTATAAATCAGTCGTTCCAGGTTCGAGTCCTGGCAGGAGCGCCACCTTGAAACCCGCATCACAATGCGGGTTTCGTTGTTTTCGGACTCCGCGCCGGCATTTTTTGTTTCCCGAAAACAAATCCTTTCGCAGCATCGCCGGCATGAGCCATTCCGCCGTTCTTCCGTTTAAGATCAGCGTCCTCGTTTTTATCAAAGACGAGCAAGGTCGGTTTCTGCTCATACGCCGGCGAAAAGCGCCTAATTTGAACTGCTGGAGCCCCGTCGGCGGGAAACTCGAAATGACGGAGGGCGAGTCGCCGTTTGAGTGCGCCGTGCGCGAAACCGGCGAAGAAACCGGTCTTAAAATCGCCGCGACGGATTTGCACCTTTTCGGCATGATTTCCGAACGCGGCTACGAGGGTTCCGGCCACTGGCTTATGTTCCTCTTCGATTGCCGTAAAACGCTCAATGCGTTGCCGGCGGAAATCGACGAGGGGCGTTTCGGATTTTTCTCGCGCGGGGAAATTGAAAATCTCGAATTGCCGCCGACGGATCGCACGCTCGTCTGGCCGGTCTATGACGGCCACCGCAAGAGTTTTCTGGCGTATCGCGCCGAATGCAATCCGGCGGCGGCATTGGTGATGACGCCGGAGGAATCGCATTTGAAACCGCACTTGGGGTGAGCCGTAACGATTCAGTTGAAATCGACAACGGGTGTTCAATCGCGGCGGCTAAAAGCCCCGAGTTATCGCACTTTCGCCAACCGCGACACGTCAATCGTGTAAAGGTCCCCCTCTTCGCAACCGACAAGCAGTTTGTCGTTGCCCGAAAACGCGACCGCCTCCACCTGCCAACTCGTGCCCGGAAATTGCAGCGGGCGCGTCAACACGCTGCCGGCAAGCGGATTGACGCCGGATTTCGGCAATATGAAAACCCAGATTTGTTTATAGGTCAAAATCGCCAACATGCGCCCGTCCGGCGAAATCGCGGCGTCCGTAACAAGCCCGCGCGAGTCAAAACACGTCACCGGTTTAAACAACCCCGAACCGTCCGCCTGCATTTCCATGCGATAAAGCACCGTCCACGTATCCGTCCACCGTTTCGTCAGACAGTAAATCGCGTCGTTCCAAACAAAGGTCGCCTCGCAGTCATAACGCTTTTTTTTGTCGGGGAAACTGATCTGATCCGAAAAACGCACCGGCACGACGCGCGGCGAAATTGAAACGTCTTTGCGCGGATCCGGTTCCGGCGCGACAAGCAGACGCAGGTTTTTTCGCGCGCTGCGGTTATTGCCGGTGTCGCAAATGATGAGGTTGTTTTTCCCGTCGAGCACCAGACTTTCCCAATCGATGTTTCGCGCCCCTTTCACCTCGATGCCTCTGTAATTTGCGCCGGCGTTTGCCGGTTTCACGACCGTGCCGTCCGCCCGAATCGCGACAACGGTCGCCGAATTTTCAGAATCGCTGAGCGTCCAAAAAATACCCGGGAATTTTTTGCTCGCCGCAAAACCGGAGCACTCCCGCACAAGCCGGCGGTCCAATGTACCGGTGCGCGCCGGCTCCAACACATCCGAATCGCCGGCGTCAATTGCCTCGACCGGAATGCCGGCCGGCGCCGGCGTTTCCTCCGGACACCCGCACAGCGCGAGCAGCGCGAACGCCGGCACGCGGGCGAGGAATCTGAAAATCTTTTGACGAAACCCTTGCATGTGCCGGCAAGATGAGAGATTTTTTTTTCCCGGCTATTTTCTTTTTTTCACCGCGCAATGGCTCGCAAAAACGCCCGATCGCTTTGGTCAGATAAAATTCTCAAAGGCAGCATGACCGCCTCGGTCACCGCATTGCCGGCCGCCCGACGCGCCTACGCCGGGCACGTGCTCGGCATCGACCCGAGCTTGCGCGGCAGCGGCCTCGCGGTGATTAAGCTCGACGGTGCCGGCAATGCCGAACTTTGCGCCAGCCGCACGCTGCGGCTCGGCGACAAACTCTCCATGGCGGATTGCCTCGGCGAAATTTACAAGGCCGTCGCCGATTTCATCGAGGACTGGCCGATCCGCCACGTCGCGCTCGAACAGACGATTTATGTGCAAAATTTCCGGACGGCCATGATTCTCGGCGCGGCGCGCGGCGCGGCGATTGCGGCGACTTCCGTGCTCGGGAAACCGGTTTTCGAATACCCGCCGTTGCGCGTAAAACAGGCGGTTGTCGGCTTCGGGCGCGCAAGCAAAGAACAGGTCGCCGGCATGATGCGGCAATTATTGCATTTGCCGGCTGCGCTGCCCTTCGACGAATCCGACGCGGCGGCGACGGCGCTGTGCCACGCCTACACTTGGGTGCCGGAGGCTTAGCGCGAACAGGGCAGCCGGGCGTGGCGCTTGTATTTTCCCTTGCACTCGCCGGCTTTCGCCCGAAAAAAGACAGCATGTCCGTTACAGTCGTTGCCGGCGACAGCCCCGCCGAAGTTCCCGCAGAAAAGTCTTCGAAATTCACCGCGAATTTTTGGACGATTAACACCATTGAGATGGGCGAACGCCTCGCGTATAACACGCTCCGCGCAATGGTCGCCATCTACATCGCCCAAGCGGACGAGCCCGGCGGCCTGCACCTCACGCAAATCGACCGAGGCATCATCCTCTCGGTTTGGGCGTTTATCCAGTCTTTCCTCCCGATTGCCACCGGCGGACTCGCCGACCGGTTCGGCTACAAACGCTCTTTGGCCTGGGCACTTTCGACGATGACGCTCGGTTACGTCTGCCTCGCATTTATGCGCGACATGGATTGGCTGACGGCGTTTTTCGAAAACAATACGCTCCGGCTTGAAGACTTTGCCGGAAACGCCGCACTCCTGCACCAAGCTGCCTTGGATCGCTCGAATTTCTGGTCATTCATGATTGCGGTCGGCGTGCTTGCCGGCGGCACGTCGCTGTTCAAACCGGCAATTCAAGGCGCGCTCGGCAACACGCTCACGAAAGAAAATTCCTCCGTCGGCTGGGGCGTGTTTTATTGGGTCGTGAACGTTGGCGCGTTCATCGGCCACTATCTGCCGAATATCATTTTGGTCAGTGCCGCCGGTTGGCTCGCCGTCGGCGCGCGTTCGGCGGAAGCGTGGCGAAACCTTTTTCTCGTTTGCGCCGGCGTCATTATGCTGAACTTGATCGCGCTGTTTTTCATGAAAGACGTCGATTCCGGCGCCTCAAAAACCGAAAGCCTCTTTTCCGTGTTTAAACGCACGCTCACCAATGTCCTTGAGCCGCGATTGTTTTCATGGATCATCATCATGACGGGTTTTTGGATGATGATGATGCAACTTTGGGACATGCAGCCGAACTTCATCGCCGACTGGATGAACAGCGCGCACATCGCACATTGGATGCAGGACACGTTCCCCCCGGCAATCGCCGAAATATTTGTTTCCGGCGAAGGCGAAAAAATTCACATCCCGCAACAAATTTGGCTCAGCATCAATTCGCTCTGCATCATCATCGGCGTTGTGCCGATGGCGTGGCTCACGCGAAAGATGAAAACGCTTTCAGCCATGCTTATCGGGATGGTTGCCGTCACGATCGGCCTGCTCATCGCCGGTTTGACGATGGATGTCCGCGTGCTCGCGTTCGGCATCATCTTCTTTTCGCTCGGCGAAATGTGCACCGGCCCGAAGAAAAGCGAATTCCTCTCGCTTATCGCGCCGGCCGGGAAAAAGGCGCTTTACCTCGGTTATCTGAATATTCCGGCGGGACTCGGCATCATGGGCGGCGCATGGCTTTCCGGTTATCTTTACGGAAACTTCGGCGAAAAGGCCATGCTCGCGCAGCGGTATCTTGCGGAAAACACCGCGTTCCTCGCCGAATCCGGAAAAACGTGGAACGGCAAGATTTCGACCCTGGATGTCACGCTCGGCATCACGCGGCCGGAAGCTTTTGAAAAGCTGAAAAGCATCTTGGGACAAAGCACGCAACAAGTGAACGAACTCCTTTGGAACACCTACGATCCGCAATACAGCCTGTGGCTGCCCTTCGCGGCAATCGGCGTCGTGTCCGCAATCGCGCTTCTCATTTACGCCCGCATGGCACGCCGCTGGGAAGACATGAATGTCTGAGGCAAATTAAGAATTAAGATTTAAGAAGTGATGTCACAGGCTTTCTCGGATTTCTTCCTTCTTAATTCTTAAATCTTAATTCTTAATTTTTGTTATGCCTCCCCGCTGCCTGATCACCGCCGGCCCCACGCGCGAGTTTTTCGACCCCGTGCGTTTTATCACGAACCCGTCGTCCGGCAAAATGGGCTACGCGCTTGCCGGCGCCGCCGTTGACGCCGGTTGCACGGTTGATTTGGTCAGCGGCCCTGTCGCGTTGCCGGAGCCGGACGACGTAATTTTGTATCCCGTCGTCACCGGCGCGGAAATGCTCGCGCAGGTCGATGCGCTCTTCGACCCGTGCGACATCCTCATCAAGACCGCCGCCGTTTGCGATTTCCGCCCGAAAAATTATTCCGCCGGCAAAGTGAAAAAAAACGACGTCACGCTCACCGTCGAATTTGAGCCGGTCGCCGACATTTTAAAGACCGTCGCCGCGCGCAAAACGTCCCGGCAAACGGTCGTCGGGTTCGCCGCGGAAACAACCGACATCGAAAATTACGCCTTGCGTAAATTGGCGGAAAAAAACCTCGACCTCGTCGTCGCGAATCAAGTCGGGCGCGGTTCCGGCAATAACGCCTTCGAGTCCGACTCCAACCGCGTGATTCTACTCGGGCACGACGGCTTTCGCCGGGAATTCGGACCGGCGCCGAAAACGGAAATCGCGCGCGTCTTGATGGCGGCAATCTTGGAAAAGCACCGCGAAAAACAAAAATAATCCGGCGCGGCTAACACCGCCCCAAAACACCGTAATTCAAAACCGTTCGGCTGATATTGCCGCGCTTCAAGCAAGCCGTGTCGGTGTCGTCGTTTTCCGGAAACGGCGTACAACGTTTGTTCCAGCGAAAACGAAAAGCCCCCTCGCCTTCCTTTTGAAAAACGCAACCGAGACGCACGTCCGCCGGGCGCGTGGTTTCGACAATCGTTTCCGGCAAACAACGGCGCGGAAAATTGAAATTTTGCACGACGATCCCGGCTGATTTTTTTCCGGAAAACTCGCGCGTAAAACGCGCCGCGTGCGCCGCCGCGTGTTTTAAACTTTCGAGCGTTTCGCCGTGCGCCTTGCCTTTGTTCAAGCGCGCGCGCTCGAAGTCCGCATCCGCCATTTCGAGCGAATACGCCAGCGCCGGCAACCCCCATGCCGCGCCCTCGATCGCGCCGGCGAGCGTGCCGGAGCTCAACGAAAGCGGCATCGTGGCGTTGAATCCCACATTGATGCCCGAAATCACGACATCCGGCAGCGCCGGCAACAAATGCCCCAAGCCGATATTCACGCAATCGGACGGCGTGCCGGCGACCGCCCACGCGTTTTCGACGCCGGCAAGTCCGGCGAAAATCTCCTTTTTTTCGCAAACGGAAACCTCGCGCGTGCGGCTGAACGCGCGTCCGATCCAGCTTTGTTCGCCGGCCGGCGCGACAACGCTCACGCGAAACGCCGGCAAATGCGATTCGACGAGCACGCGCAAAAACTGCGATTCGATGCCGTCGTCGTTGGTGATTAAAACATGCGGGCGTTTCATGAAATTTCGGAATTACGGGAGAAAATTCGCGGTTAATTTCTCCGGATTTTATTGCCGCAAATCGATAATAGTCCGGCCGCGCGCCTCGCCCCAACTCGCGAGCATGCTCCAAAGCGACCCCGGTTTCCGCCCGGCGGCACGCATGACGTCCGCCGCGACAAACGCCAAACGCATTTGCCGGCGCGCGCTTGAAAGCGCGTAACCGAGACGGACGTATTGATCGTAAAGGCGTGAACTCACGCTGCCGCCGCCGCTGATGCCGGTGATTGCCGAAAAATTCCCGGCGCCGAGCGCAGCCGCGCTTTCCGTGCGCAAATCATAAACCGCAAAATGCAAACCGTCCGGCACGCCCTCGGCGATGCCGTCCAGCGCGCGCGCAAGCGCTTCCGTGCGCAATTCCTGCCGGTCGACAACCTGCGCGCCGCAGGCATGCGTGCCGACGCTGCACAGGGCGACGGATTCGCCGGCGGGAATCGTCTCGCCGGCGCGACGCCAGTTTAACCGCAGATAAAGTTTGCCCATGGCGACCGCGCGATCATCCGCCCAAATCAAATCTTCAAGCGTGCGGTGCCCGTCGCCGCAGACCGTCGGAATGCGTTTTTCCGTTACCGCCAAAATGCGCCCGCGCGTTTCGCCCGGCAAACGACTCCACACGACCTCAAATTCCTCGCCGGCGGCATATGCCTGCAACACGGCATCGTCCGCGAACACCGTCAGCCATTCTTCGAGTTGCGCTTCGTTTTGAATAACGTTCACGCCGAAGCCGTCGTCGCCGAGATCGGGCTTCAACACGACCGGCCAATGCAGTTGCTTTTCCGCGATAAATTTTTTCGCGAGCGAGACGCGCTCGTTTGCCGGCATCTCGGCAAGTGCCGGAATAAATTGCCAAGGCGAAACCGGCGCGCTTGCCGGCAACGCGCCGAACATCACGTCCTTGGATTCGCCGGTGAAACCGCCCTGCCGGCCCAATCCGGGATTTGCCGCCGTGAGGCCGACAAAGCTGAAACGGCGGACGCCCTCCCAAAACCAATACGCGAGCAGCGGCACGTAAAGCATCCATGTCGGCCAATACTCGTGCCGGCTCCACCGGCGGAGTTTCATCACGAGATGCCGGCGGCCGCGCCATGTCAGCGCCGGAACGACGACGTGCATCAAAACCCAAACCGAAATCAACAACCCGACGGCGATCCACATCGCGTTATGTTTCCAATGTTCAAAACGCTCGATGACTGACGGCCCGATTTTTTCCGCGAGCCAAATGAGCAGCGGCGTCCAGGACGCTGCTGCAATGAAAAACAAAATCGAGAGACGCCACAGACTCAGGCGCATGATGCCGGCGCAAATAAACGTGGGCAGCCGGCTTGCCGGAATAAAGCGCGAGGTAATGATGAGAAAAAGCCCCTGAAATCCTTTTTTCTCAAACCAGCCTGCCATGCGGTCAATTTCGTATTCGGCGATAATCCATTTAAGCGGGGCCTTGCGCAAAGCCGGGCGCCCGAGAACGCGTCCGATGAGATAGAGCGAGAAATCGCCGATCAAGATGCTGATCAGACACGCGACGGTTGCGGCGGTGAAACTCAAAACGCCTTGCGAAACAAGCAAACCGGCGGCGAGACAAGTCGGGTCTTCAGCCACCATCGCGCACACGATAATCATCAACATGAGCATCCAAAGGCGAAGCCCTTCGGCCGGCGGTGCCGAGGGCAATTTGTCCCGTGCCGGCGGCGGCGTTGTGCGCACCGTTGCGGTGCCGGCGTCGGCTTTGTCGATAAACGCAAAAACTTTTTCTGCGAGCGCCTCCGGCGCGTCAATCAAGGAGCCGTGCCCGCCGGATGTGAAAAACGTTTCCGCCTGGGGCGCGAGTTGCGCCGTGTAACGCGCGGTGTCCGGCGAGACAAACGGGTCGCTTTCCGTGTGCGCGAGCAAGAGCGGCCCTTTGTATTCGGAAACGTAATATTTGATTTCGGAAAAATCGCTGTCCCAAAGCCCGCGCGCATACGGGATGTTTATCGAGGTCATGTCGAGCAGCCCGAAATGCGGAATCACATCCTCCGCGATTTTCACGAAAAACAAATGAAAGCCTAAGACGATTTTATTCACGAGCCGGTTGCCGAGCATCTCGAATTCCTGTGAGCCGACTGAGGAAACAAGCGACATGGAGCGAGTGCTTTCCGGGTGTTTGTGCGCAAAATTGATCGCGACCGCTCCGCCTTGCCCGTAACCGAGCAAATGAACTTTGCCGGCGTTGAGTTTTTCCGAGAAATCCGCCATCGCGGCAGCGTTCGCCTCAACGGAATAATCGACAATGTTGCGTTGCGAGGTGCCGGCCCCCGGCAAATCCGGCAAAAGGACGCGGTATTTTTCGGCGAGTTTTTTCGCCAAAGGCAGCAGCATGCGCGAATCGCCCGGCGTGCCGTGAAACAGCAAAACGGTCGGCGTCGCGCCGGCGGAAAAGTTTGCCGGCAAAAGTTCGCGGTAAGCGATTTTTACGGTATCGCCGGTCGGCGTCGCACCGCGGTCATCACTCACGTCATATTCGACGACGGAAACGGTCTGCTGTCCGGCGCGTATGCCGGGCGTCAGCGGGCAATAATGCCGCACGGCGTTCGACGCAAAAACGAGCAAAATAAATACGCCGAAAAATATCCATTTTTTCGGAAAATGGTGACGGGAGTGTTTTGAGCCGGTGCCGGAATCTGCCATGAGGGAAAATGATGCGAAGTTAATTGTCGTTCAATAAGCGCCGGCTGCCCTACCCCAATAATTTCCGGATAATCTCGTCCACGAGTTTCGGGTTGGCTTTGCCGCCGGAGGCTTTCATCACGGGGCCTTTCAGCGAATTGAGCGCCTTTTCGTTGCCGGATTTGTATTCCGCGATCGGCTTCGCCGAAGCCGGCAGTTCCAACACGCCGCGAATAATTTTTTCGATTTCGCCGGTGTCGCTGCTTTGGCGCAGGCCTTTTTCGTCAACGATCGCGCCGGCGTCTTTACCGGTGCGGAACATTTCCGCAAAAACTTCTTTCGCCTGTTGCTTCGATATCGTGCCGTCGTCGGTGAGTTTCACTAGGCCGGCGAGTTGCGCCGGTTTTATCGGGCAATCGGCAATCGAAATCGCCGGCGATGCGGCAGTTTCCGGCATTTCCTCGCCGAGCATGGCGGCGGCTTCGGCGTCGCCGGCGGTTTTTCCGGACGCGGCCAAATCGCGCAGCAAATCGTTCGCGATGAGATTGGCGACGCCTTGCGGATTCGCCAGGTGCGCGGCAACGGCGGCTTCAAAATATTCGCAGAGCGCGCGCTCCGGCACGAGCACCGACGTGACGGTGAACGGCAAATTAAATTGCTCCATGTAGCGGCGCTGCCGGTCGTAGGGACGCTCCGGCAAACCGGCGCGAAGCTTTTCTTTCCATGCTTCGTCGATTTTCACCGGCATCAAATCCGGGTCCGGAAAATACCGGTAATCGTGCGCGTCTTCCTTCGAGCGCAGTGAATAGGTGCGGCCGGTTTCGGCGTTCCAGCCGCGTGTTTCCTGACGGATGGTGCGGCCGGATTCGACTTCGAGAATCTGCCGGCGCGATTCGTATTCGACGGCGTTTTTGACGCCTGAGATGGAATTTAAATTTTTCATCTCGGTGCGCGTGCCGAGTTTTTCCGCGCCGCGCAGGCGCACGCTGACGTTGGCGTCGCAGCGCATTTGCCCTTTTTCCATGTCGCAATCGGCGATGCCGGCGCTCACGAGGAGCATTCGGATGGCGTTGAGCATGGCGACGGCTTCGTCCGCCGAGCGCAAATCCGGCTCGGTCACGATTTCGAGGAGCGACGCGCCGGCGCGGTTGTAATCGACGCCGGAGCCGCTGCCTTCGTGCGAGAGTTTGCCGACGTCTTCTTCGAGGTGCGCGTGGTTGAGGCGGATTTTTTTATGTTCGCCCATGATGTTGCGCGCCGCGCCGGGGAGTTCGATTTCG
>JAVBUU010000019.1:0-5589 GCA_031555005.1 Opitutales bacterium
CGCGCTGGCGTTTCAGTGGCCGATCTTGGTGCGCGCGTTTTCCGGTATTTTTTCCAAGAAAAAAACCGATGCCGGTAACGCCGACGTAAATGCCGACGTCGAAGTTCCGATGAAGTGGTTTGCGATCGGCATCGTGCCGGTGGGGCTCGGCTTGATTGTCACGCTTTGGCTGGCATTCGGCATCGCACCGTATCTCGGCTTGATCGCGGTGCTGCTCTCGTTTGTCACCGGCTTGATTTGTGCGCGCACCTGCGGCGAGGTGGACGTAAATCCCATCGGCGCGATGGACAAAGTCGCGCAGTTGTTTTATTCGGTTTTGCCGGGCGCGAAAGGGCACGCGGACGTGAACTTGCTTTCCGGCGGCGTGACGGCGACGGCCGGCGGCGCGTGCGGCGATTTGTCTTCGGACATGAAGGTCGGCTATCTTCTGGGCAGCAATCCGCGCAAACAATTTTGGGCGCAAATCATCGGCGTGTGCATCGGCACCGTAATCGTGGTGCCGATTTGGTGTTTGCTCGTGCCGGATAAGGCGAAACTTCTCAGCTACAATCCGCCGGCGGCGACGATGTGGAAAGCGGTCGCGGAGTTTCTTACGAGCGCGAGCACGAATTTGCCGGAGACGGCGAAATGGAGCTTGGGCGTCGGCGCGTGTCTCGGCGTGATTTTGCCGGTGCTGGAAAATTTCTTGCCGAAGTATCGTGCGTATTTGCCCTCGGCGATGGGCGTCGGATTGGCACTCGTTTTGCCAAGCAATATCCCGAATTCGCTCTCGTTCGTCATCGGCGCGGTGATTATGCGGCTGTGGGCGCGCGCGAACGCGAAGCACAACGACAAATACGGCGTGGCGCTGGCGTCGGGATTCGTCGCCGGCGAAAGTTTGGCGATGGCCGGCATCGCGATTGCCGCGACGATAATTTACAATTGGCCGACGATTGCGGCGGCGGCGGGTTTGTGATTCGGGGCCGGTTCGCCGGGAGTGCCGGTTCTCAACCGGCGTTTCCGACTGCTTCCGGCGTTTTGCGGAAGAGAGAATAAACAAGGTAAATGCCGACGCCGCAGGTGATCCCGCAGTCGGCAATATTGAAGGCCGGCCAATGGCTGTTTGCCGGCCACCCGAAAAGCGCATGCACGATTTTGCCGTAAAACGGCAAATTGAAATCCAGAAAATCGATAACGTGCCCGTAAGCGAGCCGGTCGAAAACGTTGCCGACGATGCCGCCGGTCAGAAGCCCGAATGCCGCCTGCACCACGGAGCGTTCGAGTTCGACGGCGCGCCGCCAGAAGAAAATGCCGATGATCGCGGCAATCGCCAGCAATACCAAAGGCCAGCGTTGGCCGGAAAGAATGCTGAACGCCGCACCCTGATTGTAAACGTGGACAAGATTGAAAAGTCCGGGAATGACCTCGATCGGCGGATTTTCATAACTCCGGGGGATCCATTCCAACGTCGCCAGTTTGGTGAGTTGGTCACAGAGCAGGAGCAAAAAAAACGCTGTCCAAAAAATCGCGTAACGGCGGAAACGGTGCATGAAATTTAAAGTTTAAAATTTAAAATTCAAAGTCCCGTGAAGCGGCTGCCCCGATTTGAACTTCGAATTTTAAACTTTAAATTTTTATTACGCTTCCTCGGTTTCTTCCCCGTTGCCGGAGCCGCCGAAGTTTACGCCGTCGCCGAGGTCGGCCACCGGATTGCCGATACCGCCGCGGCGGCGCCCCATGCGATTGCGTTCGAGTTGGCGTTGGCCTTCGAGCGTGTAACGCGTGAAGGGGACTGCGGTGAGGCGCTCTGCCGGAATCGGCTTTCCGGTGATTTCGCAGACGCCGTAACTGCCTTTTTTCATGCGTTCGATGGCTTCGGCAATTTCAAAAAGGGCTTCCTGCTCGCCGGAAACGAGGCCGAGTGCGAAGTCGCGGTCGAAGGAATCGGTGCCGGCGTCGGCCTGGTGTTGGCCGTAGCCGGAAAGGTCGCCGGAGTCTTCTTTGCCGGATTTTTTCAAGGCCTCTTCGGAGTGCAGCGCCAAACCGTCTTGCAGGTTGGTGCGAAGCTCAATGAGGATTCGGTAGTATTTGCGCCACTTTTGCGGGATTTGTTCTTCTTCGAACTTGGCTTCGTCTTTTTTAAACGGATTGAATCCGAGAATGTCGGCGACGGATACGGCTGCGATGTTGCGGCTTTTTTGCTTGGGGGTTTCGGCTTTCAGCGCCGTTTTTTTCGATGCGGAGGATTTTTCATTTTCTTCGCCGGGGACGAAGAGGTTCATCTTCACGTTTCGCCGCGTTTGCAGGTAATCGCGAATTTCGTCGAAACTGAAAAGAATCCTTGCGCGCGTTCCGCCGGAGCGGACGGAATCTTTGTTGACTTTGGAAGTCGCCGGGGTCTTGGCAGACGGTGTTTTTTCACGACCGGATTGCTTCGTCTTTGCGGCGATTTCGGCCTTTAACGTCTCTTTTTTCGATGCGGGAGATGCTTTGCCGGAAGCGGTTTTGGCCGGAACCTTGGCCTGTGCTTTGGTCGTAACTTCAGCCCGAGCTTTGGCCGGAAGCTTGGTCTGAGTTTTAACCGGTGTTTTTGCCTTAGTTTTTGCCTGAACTTTAGCCAGTGTTTTTTTTCCGGGTTGTTTGGCGACGGTTTTCGTGACTTTTTTTGCCGGTTTTACCTTTGCCGGCATTTTTTTCACGATCGGTTTCGGTGCCGGTTTTTTGCCGGTTTTTTTTGTAACCGGTTTAACGACGGGCGCCGGTTTTCGCTTCGGCGCCGTCTTCTTTGCCGGTGCTTTTTTTGTAATTTTTGCCGGCTTTGCTTTTGCCGGAATCTTTTTCGGTGCCGGTTTCTTTGCCGGCGTCGCTTTTTTCGAAGCTTGTTTCGCCGCCGGTTTTTTCGCGGGGGCGGAAGGCTTTTTTGTCACGGTTTTCGGTGCCGGTTTTTTCGAAACGGATTTCTTGGTTGCCGGTTTCTTTTTCGGGGCAGCAGCGGTTTTTTTGCTCATGACGTTTTGGTATTTTGGTTAAATTTCTTATTGGAAAGAGACGTTATATTTTGCGGCGAGCGCGGCACGGCAACGCGGGCTGACTTCGCCGTATTCGCCGGCGGAGACGAGGCGGGGCACCCAACGCCAGCTGCGCGGGCAGCGGACGCCGCCGGCTTTTTGCGTTTCGATTTGCGTTTCGATGCCGGCATCCGGCACGAGATTTACTTCGGAGACGATAAACGTTTCCGCGAGGATGTCCCGGTGTTTGTAAAGCAGCGCGCAGTCTTCGCGCGCCGGGTCGCCTTTGATGATGACTTGGGCGTCGAGCGATTGACCGACGGTTTTGCTTTGCCGGAGGGCTTCGAGGCCGATGTTCACTTGGTCGAGCACGCGAAGGAGTCCGTCAAATTCGCCGGCGGCTTCGTCGTTTTTCCAAGCGTCGTCGGCTGCCGGCCAGTTTTCCAAGTGGACGGAATTTTCCGAATACTCGACGCCGGCGGTGAAGAAGCTCCACGCTTCGTCAGCGGTAAATGCGATGAAGGGCGCGAAGAGTTTGATGAGCGTTTCGAGAATTATCCGGATGGCGGTTTGCGAGCTGCGGCGCTCCGGCGCGTTCGGCGCGAGCGTGTAGAGACGGTCTTTCAGTATGTTGTGATACGTGGCCGAGAGCGTGTTCGTCGTGAAGGCCGTGAGGAGCGCGTAGGCTTTGTGAAATTCGTATTTTTCAAAGGCGTCGGTGACGTCGGCGACGAGCGCGCGGAGTTTGTGCAGCGCCCATTTGTCGATGAGCGTGAGCTTGGCGAGCGGCACGGCGTCGGTCGCCGGGTTGAAGTCGAAAAGGTTGCTGAGTTGATACCGGAGGGTGTTGCGGACGGCGCGGTATTGGTTCGAGATGGAATCGAAAATGGCGTCGGAGAGCGGGATGTCGTTTTGATAATTTTCCGAGGCGATCCAGAGGCGCACGATGTCCGCGCCGTATTTTTTTACGTAGTCGTCGGCAGTTTGCGGTTTGCCGTCGGACTTGGAAATTTTTTGGCGTTTTTCGTTAACGACAAATCCGTGCGTGATGACGCGCCGGTAGGGTGCGCCGCCTTTGGCGATGACGCCGGTCCAGAGCGAGGATTGGAACCAGCCGCGATGTTGGTCGGAGCCTTCGAGGTAAAGGTCTGCCGGCCAGGTGAGTTCGGGGTTGCGCGCGAGGACGGCGGCGTGGCTGCTGCCGGAATCGATCCAGACGTCGAGCGTGTCGGTGCCTTTGGCAAGTTTGTCCGCGCTCGGCCAACCGGCGGGCAACGCGACGCCGGCGAGGATTTCTTCGGCGGTTTTTTCAAACCACAAATTGGTGCCGGCGGTTTCGACTTTCGCGGCGACGGCGTTGATGACGCCGGCGTCGAGATACGCGTTTTTTTCGGCGTCGTAAAATGCGGGAATCGGCACGCCCCAGGAGCGTTGGCGTGAGATGCACCAGTCGGGCCGGCCTTGGACGGCGGCGCGGATGCGGTTCTCGCCCCACTCGGGCGTCCACGCGGCCGTGCCGATGGCGTCGAGCGCGGCTTGGCGTTTGCCGGCGCGGTCGAGTCCGACGAACCATTGATCCATGGCGCGGAAAACGACCGGCGTTTTGGAACGCCAGCAGTGCGGATATTGGTGTTGGATAAATTCGAGTTTCAGCAGCGCGCCGCGTGCTTCGAGCATTTTCAAAACGGCGATGTTTGCCGGGCATTTGCCGTTGGTTTCGAGAATGCTCGTGCCGACGAGTTCCGCCGGCACTTTGCCGTCGTCGGCGTAAACGCCGGCGTCGTTCACAGGGCAATAAATTTCGAGGCCGTATTTCAAACCGGTTTGATAATCCTCCAAACCGTGGCCCGGCGCGGTGTGCACGCAACCGGTGCCGGCGTCCGTCGTGACGTATTCCGCCAAAACCACCGGCGAGGCGCGGTCGATAAACGGATGGCGCGGCTGCAAATTTTCGAGCGTGCGGCCTTGGTGGATTTTTCCTTTCGTCGCGCCTTCGAGTTTGCACGCGGCGATGAAGGCGTCCGCCAAAACTTCGGCGACGAGATACGTTTTGCCGGCGCAGGAAATCTCGATGTATCCAAGTTCCGGATGCACGGCAATCGCGAGATTCGCCGGCAGCGTCCACGGCGTCGTCGTCCAAATCACGACGGAAAGATTGTCTTTGTCGCCGGCGTTAATTTTTGCGGCTTCTGCCGGCGGCACCGGAAACGCCGTCCAAATCGACGGACTCTTTTTGTCTTTGTATTCGATTTCGGCTTCGGCGAGCGCGGTGGCGCAGGGAATCGACCAGTAAACCGGCTTCTTGCTGCGATAAACCAAATCCTGCGCAACAAACGCCGCGAAAGTCCGTAAAATATCGGCCTCGTAGGCCGGCGCCATGGTTTTGTATTCCGCCGCCCAATCCGCCAAAACGCCGAGGCGTTTGAATTGGCCGCGCTGTTTTTCCATGTAAGCGGCGGAGAAATCCGCGCACGCCTTGCGAATATCGAGCGCGTTCAAATCCTTCTTCTGCGCTTGCAGTTCCTTCATCACCTTGTGCTCGATCGGCAGCCCGTGACAGTCCCAACCCGGCACGTAGGGCGTGCGGAAACCGCGCATGGTT
>JAVBUU010000007.1:0-14709 GCA_031555005.1 Opitutales bacterium
TTTTTGCTCCGCAACGCGCTTTGGATCACGCTCGCGCTCGGCGCCCTGTGCCCCGTTGCCGGCTGTTTTTTGATTTTGCGCCGCATGGCGTTTTTGGGCGTCGCGCTGCCGCAGCTTTCGGCGGTCGGCGTCGCCGGCGGACCGGTTTTTTTCTCGCTGGTTTCGGCGATGACGGCCGCCGGCTTCGACAACTGCCCGGCATGCGGCGGCGAGGGCGGCGTGACGGCCGGCAGCACGAGCAATTTACCGGCGTTGCTCGGCGCGCTGTTCGCGACGTTTGCCGGATTGTCGTTGCTCGCGTGGCTCGGGCGGCGCGGGCACGGTTCGCCGGAAGCGCGCCAGGGCGCGCTTTATGTTCTGGCGGCGGCGGCGGGCATGTTGTTGCTCGCGGTAAATCCGCACGTCGAGCACGCATTGTCGTCGCTGTTGCGCGGCGAAATTGTTTTCATGAGCGAGGCCGATTTCCGGCTCGCGCTGCTGACGCTGGTGCCGGCAACGACGCTTTTGGCGGTTTTCCGGCGCGAATTTTGGTTGATCGGTTTCGACCGCGATTTCGCGGACGCCGCCGGCAGAAATGTGCTGTTTTGGGAAATTCTTTTTCACACGCTGCTCGGCATCATCGTCGGCGTCGCCGTTTTTATCGCCGGCCCGCTCGTATGCTTCGGCGCGTTACTCCTGCCGGCGCTCGCGGCGCACAAAGCCGCGCGGACAATGACGCAATTTTTTGCGTTGGCACCGGTGTTCGGCGTCTGCGGCGCATTGGCCGGTTTTTCATTTTCGTATCAAAATGATTTGCCCACCGGAGCCACCGTGATCGCCGCAAACGGCATTTTGCTTGTTGCCGTATTTTTGATGCACGCCGGCGCCCGTTTTGTTTTCCGAAAAATAAAAACCGGTAAGACGCAACCGACTTCCTGATCGCCGGCGGCAAGCCGCGCTTTCGGGCTTATCATGCGATTTTAAAAAAAATCGCTTGACGGACTTGCCGCAAACTCTACTTTCCGCGCTCCTTTTTCAGGAAGCCCTCTTCGTCTAGCCCGGCCTAGGACACCTCGCTTTCACTGAGGTAACCGGGGTTCGAATCCCCGAGAGGGTGCCATTCCGAAAATAAAAACCGTCGCGCAATGCGGCGGTTTTTTTGTTTTTCGGGAAACTCGGGCCGTTTAACAACTCGCGCCGGAAGACGTTTGATTTTGTGTTTTGCTTTTTGCCGGCACCCGCTTAGCGTCCGCCTCCGAAGTTGCTTTAAATTTTCACGTTTCGCGACACACACATGTATCAACTTACTTTCAGCGACCGGTGCATGGCGGAGATTAACAAACTCGCCAAAATTGATCAGATGGAAATCATCGAGGCACTCAGCGCGCTTACGCCGGAACGCCTCGCTTCCGATCATTCCGTAATCGGAGCTTTTCATCGCGAGGGAAAAACTTTTTACCGGTTGCGCGTAAATGACTTTCGCATTTACTTCGAAGTCAGGGAATCGAATTTGCACTGTGATTTAATTCTGCATAAGCACACGCTCGCGGATTTCGTTTTCCGGATGAAACTTCCCTTGACCGAAGAACAGCAACTTGAACAAGACCAAAACTTTTGGAAATATCTCGAAAGTTTGAAAAAATAGTTTTTTCAACGCGTTGGTTTTTATCGATTAAAATATGAGCGACTCTTTTCCGCCGGATAATCCGCAATCCCCGCCTCCGAAATACCGATCGCTCGAAGAGGCAAGCCGCATTTACCTTTTGCCGAACTTGTTTACCGCCGGCAACATGCTCTGTGGTTTTCTTTCGGTTCGCGCGTGCATTCTCGCCAAATACGCGGCCGCCGATGCCGCGGCCGCCGGCGCACTTTATCAACAGGCGGTATATTTTATTCTCGGCGCATGCATTTGTGATTTGTTCGACGGGCGCGTGGCGCGCATGTCCAAGCGCGAATCGCTTTTCGGCGCCGAGTTTGACAGCATCGCGGACACAGTCTCTTTCGGCGTGGCGCCGGCGTTGATGGTGTTTTTCCTTATTTTAAATCCGAATCCGGCCGGCGACGTCGGATTTTTCGGCAGCATCGGTCGGGAATTCGGCTGGTTTTTTGCCTTTATTTATCTGCTTTGCGTGGGAATCCGGCTGGCACGTTTCAACGTACTTACCAATCCGCTCATCCCCGGCAGCGGCACAAAAAAATACAGCAGCGATTTTATTGGACTGCCCTCGCCGACCGCGGCCGGAATGATTGCGTCGTTGGTTCTTTTAATCACGCATCTAAGCAAAATAAGCCCCGAAGGCGACAGCGCGTTTCAAAAAATTATTCCGCTCCTGTTATTGCTTACGCTGCTTATTTCTTATTTAATGGTGAGCAATATTCGTTACCCCAGTTTTAAGCAGATTAATTTGAGCACGCGTTCGAAAATCCGGGTTTTCATTCTCATATTCATTTTGCTTATCGTGACGCTGAAATTTTTTCACTACGCAATTCCGGTATTATTTTTAGCATTCATTGTGAACGGGATAATTTATACGGCGCGCCAAAAATACATTTCGAAAAAAACGCCGGAACCGGAACCGGCCGCCGGGGATAACCCCGAAGATGTTTTCTGAAAACTCCGGGAATAACCCGCCGGTAAATCCGCGATAAATTTTTTCACAAAAGAATTCGGCGGATCACCGACAAAGTTTTTCCCGGAAAAAATTCCGGGTTTCCCGCTTAAAAAAGCAACTTTGCCGGGTTATTCGCATTATTCCCGGCACTGATTACGATGACTTTTAATTAAATAAAATAATTATCCTTATTCATACCGGCAAAATCAAAACTTCCGCGCTTTACTTCCCGCAAAACCCCGCAAAATTGTTTGCCTCTCAAAAAACGACACTTAACTACCCGAAACCATGAAGTTCAAAATCAATCGCGACCATTTTTTCAACGGACTCTCCCAAGTCGGTAATGTTGTGGGAACTCGCGCGTCTATGCCGATTTTGGGCAACGTGTTGATTCAGGCTGAAGGCGAAGTCGTTTCGCTTACGACGACGAATCTCGACCTGGGCATCCGAGCCCGCGTAAAAGCAAGCGTAGTTTCCGGCGGAAGCATCACATTGCCGGTAAAGAAACTTATGAGTATTATCCGTGCATTGCCCGGTAATGAAACGACGGTTGAACTCAGCGGTCAAAGCAAAGTTAAAATTACTTCCGGCGGTTCCGTTTTCCAAATTATGGGTATCGCCGCCGACCAATTTCCGGTACTTCCGACGTTTAGCGACCGGCATACGTTTACGCTTGGTCAGGGCGACCTCGCCGGTTTGTTAAAAAAAGTTTCATATGCGCAATCCACGGACGAAAACCGTTATATTTTGAACGGTGTTTATTTTAATTTCGCCGATGAGAAAATCGCGCTTGTGGCGACCGACGGACGTCGTTTGGCAACAGCCGGCCGGCCGATTACGATTGATGAAAATGCCGCCGGAAATTTGATTTTGCCGGCAAAAACCGTTTCGGAAATTCAACGCCTCCTGAATGATTCCGGCGAAGTAAAAATTTCTTTCAACGATCGCCAAGTCGCGTTTGTGACGCAAATAACGAAGAGCGACAACGGATTGATCGACGACATTTATCTCGTTTCAAAAATCGTCGAAGGTAATTACCCGAATTATAAGCAAGTCATTCCGAAAGAAGTTGTTCATCGTGTTGAAATCGAACGCGAACTTTTTCTCGAATGCGTCGGTCGCGCCGCGATCATGACCAGCGATAAGAGCAGCTCGGTTAAACTCGCCGTTGAAAACAACGAAATCGAAATTTCGGCATCGAGCACGGAATTCGGCGAAGCCCACGAAAAAATCGCGGTTAAATATGACGGTCCCGCCGTTCAAATCGCTTTTAATCCGGCCTACCTCAGCGACCCGCTGCGCGCCTTGGCCGACGACGCGATTTTCTTTGAATTCAAAGACGAAATGTCGCCCGGCGTTTTCAAAAACAAAGATGACTTTCTCTGCGTCGTCATGCCGCAACGGTTGAGCTGAGACGGCTGAAAACAAAAAAAACGCTTCGGTAAATCGAGGCGTTTTTTTGTATCCGAAAACCGAATACAGACAAAACCGCCGGCGTAAACACGCGCCTATTTTAAATTTTAAACTTTAAAAATTTAGCTTTTAACTTCCCCGCATGTCTTCCGATCTTCCGAAAATCGCATTCGTCGGCACCGGCGTCATGGGACGCAGCATGGCCGGTCACCTGCTCAAAGCCGGACACGCGGTTTGCGTTTACACGCGCACAAAAGAAAAAGCGGACGACTTACTCGCCGCCGGCGCGCGTTGGGCCGCGACGCCCGCCGAGTGCGCGGCCGGCGCGGACATTGTCATTACAATGGTCGGCTATCCGGCCGATGTGGAAGCGGTTTACCGCGGTGACGCCGGTATTTTTAAAACCGTGAAAACCGGCGCGCTCCTCATCGATATGACGACATCGTCGCCGGCGCTCGCCCGGGAAATTTTTGTCGAAGGCAAAAAGCGCGGCATCGGCGTGCTCGACGCGCCGGTTTCCGGCGGCGACATCGGTGCGCGCGAAGCGCGACTTGCCGTCATGGTCGGCGGCGAACAGTCCGACTTCGACCGCGCGCTGCCGGTGTTTCAATTACTCGGCAAAAACATCATGCTTCAAGGTGGCGCCGGCGCCGGGCAGCTCACGAAAATGTGCAACCAAATCGCCATTGCCGGCGGCATGTTGGCGGTGTGCGAATCGTTGGCATTCGCGAAAACCGCCGGCCTTGATCCGGCGATTGTTTTGAAAAGCATCGAAAGCGGCGCCGCCGGCAGTTGGGGACTGAGTAATCTCGGTCCGCGCATTTTGCGCGGCGATTTCGCGCCGGGATTTTTCGTAAAACACTTTTTAAAAGATTTGCGTATCGCGCTTGATTGCGCGCGGGAACAAAACATTTCGCTCCCGGGGCTCGAACTTGCCGAAAAACTTTACGCGCGGCTTGCCGAAACAGGCGGCGAAAATTACGGCACTCAGGCACTTTTCAAACTTTACGCCGGCGGCCTTTAAAAAAATGAACCCCGCGACATCGGATTCCAAATCGGGAAAACGCGCGCCGAAAATGCGCGCAAGCGCGCCGGACACTTTCGGCTCATGGGTTTATGCCTGCCTCGTTCTGTTGTTGTTTTTGCAGTTGCTGGCTCTGATCGCGCCGGAACTGATTTAAAAAAACGAGCGAAGATTTGGAAAAACGCGCAACGGAATTTGCCGGGGTGCGGCGTGATTTTTAATTGAACGGGACGCCGGCATTTTGTTTTGTAAACAACATGTCCGCCGCAGAGCTTTACTCGACGTATTTACTTTCCAACTACGCGCCGCCGGCAATCACGCTCGCGCGCGGCGTCGGCTCGCGCGTGTGGGACGAGGCGGGAAAAAGTTACCTGGATTTTTGCGGCGGCATCGCCGTCAATTCGCTTGGGCATTCGCACCCGAAATGGGTCGCGGCGGTTTGCAAACAGGCCGGAATTCTCGCGCACACGAGCAACCTTTTCCGGCACGAAGGGCAGGGAAAACTCGCCGAGCGACTCGTGAGATACGCCGGCGGATCCGGGAAAATGTTTTTTTGCAACAGCGGCACCGAGGCAAACGAAGCATTGCTGAAACTCGCCCGGTTGCACGGTTGCCGGAAATCCGGCGGCAAAGAAGGCGTCGCGCATGAAGTGATTGTCGCCGGCAATGCTTTTCACGGCCGCACCTTCGGGGCGATGGCCGCAACGCCGCAGGAAAAAATTCAACACGGATTTCGCCCGATGTTGCCGGGAATTTGTGTCGCCGAGCTGAATAATTTGGCGAGTTTCGAGGCGTTGATGAGCGACAAAACCGCCGCGGTCTTGCTCGAGCCTGTGCAAGGCGAAAGCGGGCTCACCGTTGCGACACCCGAGTTTTTGCGCGGCCTGCGCGCGCTTTGCGACCGGCACAATGCGCTGCTGATGTTCGACGAAATTCAGTGCGGCATGGGGCGCACCGGCAAAATGTTCGGATTTCAAAACGCCGGCGTTTCGCCGGACGCGTTCTCGTTGGCGAAAGGCATCGCCGGCGGATTTCCCATGGGCGCGATTTGGGCGGCATCCGGCAATTCGGATTTGTTTACGCCGGGCTCGCACGGTTCCACGTTCGCCGGCAACCCGCTGGCGTGCGCGGCGGCATTGGCGGTGCTCGACGTTTACGAGGAAGAAAATCTTTTGGAAAAAGTGACTGCCCGGACCCCGGGCTGGCATGCGGCCCTGCGCGAAGCCGCCGGCAAAAGCAACGGTGTCATTACCGGCGTTCGCGGGGTCGGCTACATGAGCGGGCTGGCACTCAACGAGGCGCCGGCGCCGTTTGTCGCAAAATTGCGCGAAGCCGGGTTGCTGTCCGTGCCGGCCGGCAATAACGTCATCCGGCTGTTGCCGCCCCTTAATGCGACTCCCGAAGAACTCGCCGAAAGCGCTGAAATTGTCGGGCGCGTGTTTGCCGATAAGGCATAACGCGTTCTCTTCCGCAAAACCGGTTTTTAAGAAAGGCTCCTCATGACTCCTCCCGAAAAAAACGTTCCGCCTGCGGAAAAAAAAGAACCTTTTTCCCGATTCCTTTTGGGATTTTTGACGGCGTTTGCGATTTGCGCCGCATTTGCCGCAGGCCGGTATTTTGTTCCGGATGACGATGATGATTCGGCCGGCAACGCGGCGGAGAGTCGTCAAACGCACCCGTTGGTGTTGCCGTCGTTGCCTTCGATCCCCGACCCCGCGCTTAAACTTTTGCCCGTTCCGGCAGCGCCGCCGCAAGAACAGCCTGCGCCGCCGGCCGAGCCGCAAAAACCGGCGCCCGTCAACGCCGGCGGAAAACCGGCAACGGAAACGCCGGCCGTTTCACCGGAAAAATCCGGCACGACAAAACTGGAAATACAAACCGAGCCGGAAACGCATGTTACTTTAATTCAAGGCGAAAAGAAGCGTGTTCTCGGCGAAGTCAACGCGACCGGCAAGCTGGTTATCGACGAAAATTTGCCGGTCGACGGCAAACCGCTTTCGCTGCTCTTGCACAATCCGCGTTATTTTCCGGAACGTCGCGACGACGTCAATTTACCCGGAGGCCGGACGACCGTCGTAAATGTGCCGTTGCGGCCGCGCCCCGGCGCGATCGCCATCGTTGTCGAGCCGGCAAGTGCCGAAGTGCGCTTCGACGGCGTTCTCGTCGGCAGAGGGTTTGTGACCATCGGCGGCGTTTCCTCAAAAAAGCCGCATACCGTCGAAGTCAGTATCCCCGATCGGACGCCGGTTAAACGGACCGTGATCATAAAACCGGATGAAACGCATTTCGAGCGTGTTACGCTCGTGCCTGAAAAAGAACCCGCCGGCGACGGCATTCCGCCCGCGCCGCCGGTTTCGGACGAAGCCGTTGTCGTGAAAACGTTGCCCGAAACATTGCCGCCGGCCGCCGCCGCAACGCCCGGCGAGCCGCAGCAAAAGTCGCGCATTCTTTCGCTTTCAAAAATCGACGGGATTGCCGCGATTGCGCCGGCGCCGGGCGTTGTCGTGAAAAAAGGACAGGATATCCGGTTTCAATCGACCGGGACGGCAGCCCTGTTGCGCGTTGTCGAAGTCGGCCCGACGCTTATTCTTTGCCAGGTGCTTTCGGAAAAACCCGGCACGCCTTTGCCGGAGACCGGCGATGAAGGCACGGTGACGTCGGTTGACGAACCGGATAAATTGCCCCTGCCGGCGAACTGAAATTTACGGTCGGCAATATTGTGCACCGGCGTTTCGGCGCCGGTCACGCGTCCGTTTTTTTAATCCATTCGCCCAGGCGCGTCGCGAGCCTTTTGTCGCGCATTTGCGCTTTTGCTTTTTCCAATGCGGGCAAATCCTTTTTGGACGCCAAACGGGAAATCGCCTTGAAACTTTCGTTGCGAATAACGGCGTCGGGATCCGCAAGATTCGCGATCAGCGCGGGCACGGCCTGTGCCATCGGACGGCGCACCGCAATGCCGATGAGCGCCTTGCGTTTCGCGGCGGGTTCGCCGGCGTCGCCGAGAATTTTTGAAAACGCGGCGGCGGTGCCGGCGCCGTTAATGTAAAAAAGCCCCTGCGCGGCGGAATTTTTATGCGCGTCGTCGTCGAGATAATTCGCGAGCAGCACGACGTCTTCCGGCTCGCCGATAAGCCCGAGGCAAATCAGCGCCTCGGCTTTCACGCCGAAATCGGGATCATTTTTCAGTTTTGCGCGAATTGCCGGCAGTGCGCTTTTTTGTTTAAACTCGGCGAGCGCGCCCATCATTTCGACAGCGACTTGTTTTTGCGCCGCCGGCAGTTGTTTTTCGAGCAAGGCCGCTGCGTCCGCCGGCGCGGTTTCGCGCAGAAACGCGATTGCCGCGCGTTGAGTGAGCGGGTTGCCGGCGTCGGCAAGCGCGGTCGCCGGATCGAGTTTCTTTTCGCGGAGCAAATTCAGCCGCTCGAGCCGTTGCCGGTGCGTTGCCGTTGCATCGTTGCCGGCAGATGCAGATGCGCCGAGGGCGGCCGTCGCGAAAAATGCCGTGAAGAGAAATGTTTTTTTGAAAAAGTGCATGGCGGGTGTTGCGGATGGTTCCGGTTTACGCGATGTCGGAAAATTTCCACGGTGCGCGATATTTCGGCGTCAACATGGCCGTTGCGCCGGCATCGTCGCGAATCGTTTCCGTTGCCGGATCCCAGTGAATTGTTCGTCCCGTGCGAATCGCGATGTGCCCGAGGTGGCCGATGCTCGCGGTGCGGTGCGCCGTTTCGACCGGCGTGATTGTTTTGCGCCCGTCTTTGATGCAGTCGATGAAGTTGCGCCAGTGGTTTTCGCTGCGGTAAACGTGTTTTTCGTCGTCGCGCGCCGGGTTGGCCGAGATTTCCGGCGATGAGGTTTTCAGGAAGCCTCGTCCGACGTGAATCCAACCGTTTTCGCCGATGAATTTTGTGCCGTCGCCCTTGGAGGAGACAATCATTTCGAGTCCGCCGGCGTAGGTGCAGCGGTATTCGTATTCGAGTTCGGCGTTGAACGGCGCGTCGGTGCCGTATTTCCCGGTGCCGGAAATTTTTACGGGGCCCGTGCCGTCAAGATCCATGGCCCATTGGGCGGTATCGACATGGTGGCCGACCCAATCCATCAAATGCCCGCCGCCGAAATCGAGGTTCCAGCGCCAGTGAAAATGCGAAATGCGCGGGTCGTATTCGCGCCACGGCGCGGGCCCGAGCCACAATTCGTAATCGAGATTTGCCGGCGGTTTGCCGAGTTGCGTGCCTTCCGGCAACTTGATCGACGCGCCGGGAAATCCGCCGTAGGTACCGACTTCGATGCGTGAAATTTTGCCGATGCGCCCGTTGCGGACGAGGTCGGCGGCTTGGCGGAAATTCGGAACGGAGCGCTGCCAGCTTCCGGTTTGCCAGACGACGTTGTTTTGCCGGACGGCGTTGCAGACGGCGCGGCCTTCGGCGAGCGTGTGCGCGAGCGGTTTTTCGCCCCAAACGTGGATGCCGGCGCGCGCCGCCGTCACCGCCAAAATCGCGTGCCAGTGGTCGGGCGCGGCGAGCATTACGGCGTCGAGATTTTCTTTGGCGAACATGTCGCGGAAATCGTTGTAACCGCGCGCGGCCTTGTTGTCGTATTTGCTGTTTATCGTGTTAAGGCCTTTGGCGCGTTGCGTCGTATCAAGGTCGCACACGGCGACGACTTGCACGTCGTCCATGCCGAGAAATTGCGACATGTTATGGTGGCCGTGCCCCATGCCGAGTGCGCCGAGGACGATGCGGTTGCTCGGCGAAACGGTGCCGTTGAGCCCCAGGGCGCGTGCCGGAATAATGTGCGGAAACACGATCGCCGTGCCGGCGACGATGCCGGCGTTACGCAAAAAATGCCGGCGGGAAAGCGTTTGTTTAAGTGCGGGGGATGACATTTTTTTTCGGGGATAAAGGCGTGATTGCGGTAATACGGGGCGGGTTTCGGCATTCGCTCCGATCGAATCAGACCCGTTTTTTCCCGAAATGTTCAAAAAACATTTGTTGCTTTAAAAACAAAGTGCCCGCCGGCGTTGCCGGGTTAAGGGGCCTCAATTCCGATACGGCGTAAGTTCTTTTCGCAGCGCCGGCGCGACGTTTCGGCGGAAAAAATCATGCTCCGCCGGTGTTGCCGGTCGTGCGGCGGCTTGCGCGAAAAGCTGTTCGTTCATGCGAAAGAGCGCGAGTTCCAGGCAGGAAATAACCTGGGCCGGCGCGGGCGTCGCCGGGAGGTTGCCGTCGGCCTTGACGCGTTCGGCATAAAATTTTTCGGCGAGTGCCGGCATCGGCTCCGTGACGGGAATTTTCCCGTTCCGCCCAAGCACCGTGGCGACGTATCGTTCAAATTCCGCGCGGTTTTCGCTCATTGCGTGCGCGATGTCGTCATACGCGGCAACCAAACGTGCGTCGACGTCCGGCGCCGCTTTTGTTTTTCCGGCAAAATTGCCGTAAAGGAAAAGTCCGCCGATCGTGCCGGCGATAAGCGCGGTGCCGGTCAAAAGCACCCGGGGGAAGGAGAATTTTGCGGGTGAGACCGCTTGAAATTTCGCCGGCGTCGCGGGGGTTTTCAATGCGCGCCGAAACGACGCAAAATCCGGAAACCGCTCCGATTGGCGTTCATCCAAAGCGCGAGCGGTTGCGCGATACATGCGCTCCCAGTGTTGCATTTCTTCCGGCGGGAGTGTGTGCGGCGGCCGGCGGTAACCGGCGCGTCCGAATTTGTCCGGATTGTTGCCGGTGAGCAGCATGTAAAGCGTGAACGCCGCCCCGTACATGTCCGCATGCCCGCCGACATACCAGCTCGGCGTCATGTAGCCCGGCGTGCCGCATTGCGAGAGGTCCGTTTTGTCTTCGCCGAGCAGGCTGATATCGCCGAGGCACGGGCGGCCGGCAACGCAAAGAATATTGTCCGGTTTCACGTCGCGGTGCACGAGGCCGTTGTCGGCAAGCAGTTGCAGCGCGTCGAGAATCGCCGAAAAAACGGATTCGATTTCAGTGCATGAAAACCAGTTGCCCGAGGCTTGCCGGCGTCTGATGTCGGCGGCGAGCGTGTAAGGTTTCCAGTGCGGATCCTCCGGCGAGTCCGCGCCGGTGCCGTCCGCCAGCGGCATGACGTAAAAAATTCCGTCGTCGGCGCGATTCACGTGCTCGATTGCCATCAGGCTCGGCGAGCGCAGTTGCGCCGAAACGCGCCGGTAGCGCACGAGCGCGTCGAATTCTTTTTCGAAATGCTGCGCGCGTGCTTCGGCGACGAATTTCAGTGCGCGCCAATCGCCGGTTGTTTCGGAGGCGCACAGCCACACTTCGCCGAAACCGCCCCGTCCGATCGGGCGAATGAGGCGATATCCGTCGAGAATTGTGCCGGCAGCGAACATTGCGGTTTTTGGTAAAAAGTCGGGCGTCGCAATGCAAGGCGATTATGCCGGCGAACTCCGACTTACGCACCGGAGATTCTTTCATTAACCACAGAGAACACGGAGGAATACAGAGGAGGATTCCAAAAACATCCCGATAAAAAAGCCGAATTATAAAAATCCCTTGTGTCGCGTTGCGTTCTTTCGCGACGAAAAATCCCCCGCGGTTAATAAAAGGATTTCTTGAAGTAATAATCCGGCGAAGCATTCACGGTAAAAAACATGAATTTCCCCGAGAGATTTTTCCGATTTCCGCGAATACGTTTTTAAACCACGATAAAAAAATTTTCCCATGCCCGGTGCTTTTCCCACAACTCCCGCCACGTTGCTTTCGCAATTGCGCGACCGCAATGCCGCCGGCTGGCAGGTCTCGTGGAAACATTTTTTGGCACTCTATTACAACCCCGTCCGCCTCATCGCCGGCAACCTTTACCGGCGTTACACCGGCGGCAGGCAGGCCCCCCAAGCCTTCATCGAAGACGTCGCCTCGCACGTCGTGGCAGACTTTTTTTCCAAAGATTTTTTGAAATTCGACAGCAATCGCGGCCGCCTGCGCACCTTCCTGCGCCTGCGCATTAACGCGCACACCGTGGAGCAACTCCGCCGCGAAAACCCCGCGTTGCGCGATAATTCCGGCGAAATGCCCGCCGGCGATGCCGAAATCCCCGAAGAAAATTCCGCCGAGGCGGAAGCCTTCCGGCACGCACTGCTGGCCACGCTCATTGAAGACCTGCGCAACCAAATCCCGTTTCGCCAATTTGAGATTTTTGAAATGGTGAAACTCGCCGGTGTCACACCGGACGACGCCGCGGCGCGTCTCGGCGTGCGGCGCGGCGTCATCGACAACAATGTTTACAAGGCCATGAACAAGCTTCGCGAAATCGCGGCCGCCGCCGAATATCGGGAAGAATTTTACGCATGAAAAACGATCCGCACGAAAATCCGCAATCGCCGCCCGCTTCGCCGGCGAAAAAAATCGACATCGACAAGATCGTCGCCGACATGCCGGCCGCCTATTCCGAATGGGAGGCCGCCGAGCGCGATCCCGCCGTGAAGCGGGTTGAAGAAAAAATCGAAGAAATTTTGAAAAATAAATTCGAAGAAAAATAACCGAATTGCCGGCAATAATGCGCATGTATCCGAAATTTACCGACAAAATGAATTTGCCGGGACTTTTGCGCCGCCGATAAAGAGATAAAGAAGCTTTGAATTCAGCCGAAATGCGGTTTCCCCGGTCAATTTTTTTCGCGTTCCTTCTCGCGTTGTTTTTATCGACGCCCGCCGGTCTTTTTGGCGCCGGCGACGCGCAGCCGACCGTCGATATCGAAGTGATCGCGCATTTGCGGTTTTCGATAAAAAACACCTGTTGGAAAAACACCGATTCCGGCTTCGTGCGCGCGCTGACTTTCGACGACAAAAAGGTTTGGCTGACGGTTGACGGTTTTACCGCCGGATCCGACGAATGGAGCGATTACGGCAACGGGCAATACCGGACTCCCGGCGCGCTCTATACGCTCGCAGCGGACGGCAAAACGCTCTTTGAACGCAGCATCGCCGGCAATTCCACCCGCATCTGGGCGCGCGCCGCCGACCCCGTTGTCACGCCGAAACCGGCAAATCCCGCGCCGCTGCCGGCGACGGAACCCAAACCGGTGCCCCCGCCGGCAAACGGCGAATCCGAATCGGCGTCGGACGCGAAGGCGGAAGGAAGCACCGAGCCTGAAAAAACGCCGGCGGTCTTGAACACATCCGAATCATTCGTGACACAATCGAATAAAGACCGGATTGCATCGACGGGCGAATTTGCCGGCACGGTTTGGAAATTTAATGCCGGCGGCGGAAACGAAGGTATTACAGAATTCCGGACAGACGGAACCATGAGACATTTTGACGGCAAAAAAGAATACCCCGGAACCTGGCAACAAATTGATGAGCAAACTGTGAGAGGGGTAAATAATGACACATGGAAATTGATTAATAACGGCATTTGTTTACGGCAGGTGTTTATGGGCGGATCACGCGTTTGGAATTTTGCCGGCGCAAGCCGACAGTTAAAAAAAACGCCGGTGAGCACGGTGCTCTCGCACGCTGATGAATCACGACGAAAGCCGGGATCGCGCTCTCTTTTCGGCGAAAAAGCAACGAAAGAAGAAACAGCCCCGGAGCCGGAAAAAACGCCGGATTTTGAATCGCCGCAAAAAACGAAAAAGCTTCGTGCGTTCGCGTGGACGTCCGCCGACGTTTCAAACCGATTCGAAACGCTTGAACTGAACGTGAGTTCAAAAATTAAATCCGCCGGCACGCTTGAAGTCGATTTTTGTTACGGCGACGGATTCAGCGGTCTTGAAATGGAAAGCGCCGCGTTGGTCGTTGACGGAAAAATCGTCTCCGAGGACAAGCACCCGGGGAACTGCGGATTCCCGTTTTCGTCGCGCGATACGCGCTATGTGCTCACCGTGCCGAAAAATGCGGTCGGGGCCGGAAAGCTCTCGCTGTTTTTGCGCATCTTGAGTTCCGGCAATTGCGACACCTCCGGTAATATCGTCCTCGGCGGCGAGGCCGCGCGCACGATAAACGAAAAGATTCGCGGCGGATTGCTCGGCGAATCCGTCCGGAAAAAAACATTTTGGCAGTCGCCGGAAAACGGGCTTTATTACGTGTTTTCCGCGGACGGCGCGGCGTGGGCCACGATTGCCGACCGCGCCGGCGAACGCTGGATGAAGGGTTCTTGGAGAATTGTCGGCAATAATCCCGCGCGCCTCGAAGCCGATTTTTCGAAAAGCCGCATTAGCGTGCGCGGCCGGAGCTCGGCCGGCGGCGAAACGGGTCCGAGAGTGGATTTTCCGAAAAAAACACGCGTGCGGTTCGTTATTTCGAAAGACGGAAAAACTCTTGAACGCGACGACGGCGAAATTTTTACCGGCAAGGACAGCGTTTAAACGACGAAAACACCTGCAATGTAGCGCAGGCATTCCTGCCTGCGGGTTGCGATTTGCTTCGCAAATCGCATTTTCGGCAGGGGCATCCAAAATCGTAAACATGAATCGGGCGGTCAAAAACCGCCCGAACCCGCAGACAAGAAAGTCTGTGCTACGGTGCCGCGCAAAAAAGGGCCCGGATAATTTTTTAAAATTTCCCGAGAGATTTCCGAAATTTCGCCGAATACGTCTTTACTGGCATATGAAAACATCCTCCGCCCCCCCCTCCTGTTTCGCCCGCGGCGGTTGGGGGATTATCGCGGCTGGTGGCGGAGTCGGGGGCGCGCGCTGTGTGGGGGTGGC
>JAVBUU010000039.1:0-16305 GCA_031555005.1 Opitutales bacterium
CGAAATCATCGGCGGCAGCCAGCGCGAAGAGCGCCTCGACATCCTTTTGGAAAACATGCGCGCGCACAATTTGAGCGAAAAAGATTATTACTGGTATGTCGATTTGCGCCGCTACGGCAGCGTGCCGCACGCCGGTTTCGGATTGGGCTTCGAGCGCATGCTGATGTTCGTCACCGGCGTCGGCAATATCCGCGACGTAATCCCGTTCGCGAGAACACCCGGCAGCGCGGAGTTTTAAGCCGCGCTCCGGTAAATCGTCACGCCTTCGCCGGCGATTTTCTCGAGCAGGCGCGAATTGCCGGCACTTCCTGTGCGCACGATGTCGAACTCGTAAATAATCGGCGTCGTTTCCACCGCCTCGATAATTCTCGCCCAATCGCCGGCGGACGCCGCCGGCGCAAAAATTGCCAGATCCAAATCGGACGCGCGTTTCGCGTTGTCCGTGGCGCGTGACCCGAAAACGCGCACCTCGCGCACGCAGGAAAATTTTTCAAAAACGCGATGAAGCTCGGCTAAATCTTTTTCGCGAAGCGCAACCGTTTTCATTTTTAATCCCACGTCAGAGATTGGATTTTCTTTGCCATTGCGAGCAGTGCCGGCGCGTAATCGCGCACGATGTTTTGATAAATATTTTCCGCCAAACCCGAATTGTAGGTATGTGTCGCGAGATTGCGTTCTTCGAGCATTCGCAGCCAAAGTTCGCCGGTCGCGGCGTCCGGAATCAAGTTTTCGACAAACGCCTTTTTCAACGCGGCGCGCGGACCGGCGCATTCGTGGCCCTGGTGTTCGAGATAAAGTTTCAGCGTTTTCCAAACGGCCTCGAACGTGAACTCAAACCGGTGGATTGCGGCGTCGCGCACGATTTCGTTTTCCGGCAACGCGACGACCTCGGCGAGCCGACCGGCACTCTCAAGCACATCGTTTTGCCGCTCCGTAAATCGTTCTTTGCTCATGCCGGCAGTCATGTAGAAGAAAATGCCGGCGTCAACTCTCGCCGCCGGCGCGGAGTTTTGAAAAAAAGCAAGCCCCCGAAAATTTTTTTCCGATTCTATCCGTTTAAAAACGGCGAAACGCGCGGTGCCGGAAAATTTCTGCTTGCGCGATTCCGGCAAACACACACTCCTGCCGCCGTTCTTTTACAGACCCGTTCCTTATGAACTCGCGAGCGCGAAGGGAATGCCGTGCAATTCGGCAACAGTCGCGCTGCGGTAACGGATGACTTGCTTTCCGGCGTCGGCCTCAAACTTGGGTCGGTCGGTGCTCGTGCCAATGAATTGTAAAAAATTTGTGAAGGCGGAAGCAGGGCTGCGTTTAAAAACGCGAGAATCCGGAGTCCGAATATCCCGCTCGAGAGTTTTGTCACCCGACGGCATTGCCCGTCATTCATCGCGAAAAATGAAACAAGACACATACGCTCCGCTCGAGTTCGAGCAGAGTTTCACGCGGCCTTTGCGCCCGATTAATCACGCCGGATCCGGTCGCCTTTCGACCTGAAGCCGCGCCGTTTTTGCCGCCGGGATTCCCGGCGTCTTCACGCGTTTGCCGTGAAGACGGGGCGTGTCAGCGATTTGCGTTTTCGCGTCGTGCCGGACATCGGCGAATGAAGTCAAATGCCTTAGTCGGGCACCGGCTTTTGCGTATCCGTTTCTCGGATACAGAATCGTATTTTATCGTTTTATCGCGCTCGGATGCCCGGCGACGCGACGCTTCTTTTTAACCGCATCAAAATAATCTTTTAATCTCATGAACAAAAAAACGTTTTCTTTTCTTCTCGCCGCCTCGGCGTTGGCGCTTTCTTCGCAAAATGCTTTCGGCGATTTCAGCTTCCTGAAATTTTCGCTCGGCGAAGAAACCGGGTATTCGAAATTGCAATCCGCCGGACTCGGCATGAATTTTTCCGCGATCGGCGCGACCGGGAACGCGAAAAATATCGATCTTTACGAGACGCGCCAATGGGGCGCGGTCGGCTACAATTACGGGATGGGCGCGATTGAAGTCACTTGTGCGCAATACGCCGTTTTTCTTAACGACACCGGTTTGGGCGCGAGCGCCTACATGTTTGACAGCACCAATGCGCCTTACATCGGACTTTATCGCAATGCCGACGGCTCGGTCGGCATTCGCGGCGGTTGCGAAAATAAATCCGTTTGCGTGGTAAAATATGCCGAGGCCGTTGCGTTCTCGAATTGGTTAAGCACCGGCAACGCGGATACCGCCGGAATGTTTTCTCTCCCGAGCGCGGACGAATGGCACAAGGCCGCTTATTACGATCCGAGCAAAAACAACGGCGAAGGCGGTTATTGGAAATACGCCACCGGGGCGGACTCGATTACGATCGGCGACGGCACGCTCAACAGTGACGCCGACGTGTTCGCAGGCGTTTTGAGCATCGGACAAAACAGCGAATCATGGCCGAACGCCGATTTCGGGAAGGAAAACAATTGGGGCATTTTGGGGACGACCGGCGGCGTCGAAGAGTGGACGGAAACGAATCAAAACACGCAGGGCACGCGAAAGTGGGTGCTCGGCGGCGAGTGGAGCGGCACGGCGGGTTCCAAATTGGATAATTCCCGGGTGAATAATGTGACCATCGCGACGACGGCGAACGATAAAATCGGATTTCGTCTCGCGACCGATAATCTCGACGGTCTCGCTTATACGACATTGCAGGGATTGGACGGCAGCCGGACGTTTGACGGCGGCGGCACCGACGCCGGGCGCGTCGTGATTCCGGCCGGCGGTGCCGACGGTTTTATTCTGACCGACGGTACGATTCTCACGATTACGAACAATAAAGTCGCCTCGACATCTTCGACCGGCGGCGGCGCGTTGTATGTCGACAAAGGCGGTGAATTTTCCTCGGCACCGTTGAAATTTGAAAGCGATGCCAAGATTGTTTTTTCGAACAATGTCGCGGAAGGCACATCGTATTCCAAGGGCGGCGCCGTTTACAACGCCGGCACGGTTGATCTGCGCAACGCGGCATTTTCCGGAAACACGGCATTATCGAATTACTCGTCGTCTTCGACGGCTGTCGAAGCGCAAGGCGGCGCAATTTACAACGACGCAACCGGCACGTTTGCGCTCAAAAATGTTTCTTTCGCCGGCAACACCGCCTCGGGAAATTCTACCGGCAACAATGCGTGGGGACGCGGCGGCGCGATTTATAATAACAACGGCGCGGTTACGATCTCGGGCGCGAATTTTTCCGATAATAGCGCGATTGGTTCGACAACGGCGAACAACAAATGGTCTTACGGCTACGGCGGTGCGATTTTCAATGCGTCTAAAGGCACGATGACGATTTCCGATTCCGAATTCACCGGCAATTACGCCGCGGCGAGTTCCACGTCTTACGGCGGCGCGATTCGAAACGAAGGAAATCTCACGCTTTCGAAAACGAATTTCACCGGCAATTACATCACTTGCACGCATGAAAACCGGTTCTCGCAAGGCGGCGCGATCGACGTGACCTCGAACGCGGTTCTGAAAATCGACAACTCCGTTTTCTCGGAAAACTACATCGCCGGCACGTCTTCTTCCGGCGGCGCGATCAACAAATACGGCTATGGACAAACCGATATTAAAAATTCCGGATTTTCTCAAAATTACGTGACCGGCTCGACCGCGTGGGGCAGCGCGCTTGCGCTTTCCGGCATGTCTTGGGGCAATCCGTGCGTTACGAATATCGAAAACACGACCTTCGACGGCAATTACGCGGCCGCCTCCGGTAACAACAACGTGCAGGCTTTCGGCGGTGCGATTTATTCGACGGATTTTACGACAAACATCACGAATTCGTCTTTCACGAATAACCGCGTCGCGCACAGTGCGGATTCGACGAACGTTCGCGGAGTCGGCGGCGGCGCAATTTACGTTTGGGGCGGGACGGTGAATATTGTCAACAACGACGGCGTGGATCGCACGTTCTCCGGCAATTACGCCAAAACCGGCAACGAATACTCGGCGGCTTCCGGCGGTTTTCTGTATCTCTGCGGCAACAGTGCGGCGTCGTTCGACATCGCCGGCAGCGACACGCTGACTGTCGGCTCCGCGGCCGCCGGCACGAACGCCGCGTTCGACTCGATCGCGAGCAGCGATGCAAATGCGACCATAACAAAAAAAGGCGCCGGCTCGCTTGTGCTCAACGCCGATAACTCCGGCTTCCAAGGCACGTTCGATGTCACCGACGGCACGCTTGTCGTCGGCAAAATCGAGCACGCGAAACTCGGCGGAAACGTTGTGATTCACGAAGGCGCGACCTTGTGCGGCATCGGCGAATTAACCGGCACGACGACGATTCTCGCCGGCGGTTCGCTGAATCCCGGCAACAGCCCAGGCGAAATGACGTTCGGCAATCTGACGCTCGCTTCCGGCAGTATCATTAACATCGAAGCCGGCGACAGCATTGTCATTCACGGTACGCTGAAACTTGAAGGCAACGGCGCCGGCGAAAAGGTTGTGATTAATTTTGAACACACGGAGCTTCCGAACACGCCGTTTCTTTCTTTCGGCAATATCGAGGGAATCGACAATCCCGAAGAGTGGAGCGATTACTTTGAAATTCGCGGACTCGCGCCCGGGCAATCCGTCTCGTTCGGTTCCGGCGGATTGACAATTATTCCGGAACCTTCGACTTACGCGTTTTTCGCCGGGGTCGCATTGTCCGGCTCGATTGTTTTTCGCCGATTTCGTTCGAAGAGAGCGAATTAAAAAAAGTAAAAAATTCGCTTAACAAACGTTAATTAACCGTGAAAACGTCCCCCATGTTTACGCCATCCGCCTATTCCGCGTCCGCCGGCATTAAGAAAAATTCCGTAAAATATTTACTCAAACGCGACGGGCGAAAAGAGATTTTCCATACGGAAAAAATCGCGCACGCGATCCGCGCGGCGGTGTTTTCGTCGGGGCTGCACGAGCCGGCGCTCGCCGACATCGCGGCGGCGAACGTCGTTAAAAAACTCGAAGAAATTTTTCCGAATAAAATCCCCGGCGTCGAAGACATCCAGGACGTTGTCGAAAAAACGCTCGTCGAGATGAACCGGTTCGAGGTCGCGAAAGCTTACATGCTTTTTCGGAAAGAGCGCAGTCGCGTGCGCGATTCGAAATCGCGTCTGATCAAAACGCTTGAGGGCATCGTATTCGATGATTCCGAGAAAAACGATTTGAAACGCGACAACGCGAACGTGGACGGCAATACCGCGATGGGCACGATGCTGAAATTCGGCTCGGAAAGCTCGAAAGAATTTACGCGCACCGCGATGTTGAATCCGGAGCACATCGCGGCGCACGAAAACGGCGACATCCACATTCACGATTTGGACTTTTTGCCGATGGGCACGTTGACGTGCTGTCAAATCGACATTCTGGAACTTTTTGAAAAAGGTTTCGGCACCGGCCACGGCAGCATTCGTCCGCCGAAGGGAATCGCGAGTTTTGCCGCGTTGGCGGCGATCGTGTTGCAGTCGAATCAAAATGAACAGCACGGCGGCCAAAGCATTCCGCACCTTGACTACGCGATGGCGCGCGGTGTCTTGCAAACCGGGCGCTCGGCGTTCGTAACGAACTTGGCGAAGTTTTTGAAATTTGCAGGCAATCCGGTCGAAAAAGAGGCGATCAACGACGCGCTCACCGCGTGGGAAAAAGCCGGCAACGCACTCGCGTTTCCGGTGCCGACGCCGGAAGTCGTTCGTTCGCTTACCGGTGCGTTGGCCGCTGTTTCGCCGGCGATTTCCGAGGACGTATTGAACCGCGTTTTCGACGAGGCCGCGTCCGACACGACGCGTGCGACGGAGCAGGCGATGGAAGGGCTGGTGCATAATTTAAATACGATGCATTCGCGTGCCGGCGCACAGGTGCCGTTCACGTCGGTAAATTTCGGCACGGACACGACGCCGGAAGGCCGGCTCGTGACGCGCGCATTGCTCGACGCTGTTTGGAACGGCATGGGCCGGGGCGAAACGCCGATTTTCCCGATCACGATTTTCAAAGTCAAAGAAGGCGTGAATTACAATCCGGAGGATCCGAATTACGATCTGTTCAAATTGGCGATGAAGGTTTCGGCCAAACGCCTTTTCCCGAATTTCGTGTTCATCGACGCGCCGTTTAATTTGCAGTATTACAAGCCCGGCGATTACCGGAGCGAAGTCGCATCGATGGGTTGCCGGACACGCGTGTTCGCCTCGATTTTTCCGGAAAGCGACGGACGCATCACGTCGCGCGGCAATTTGTCGTTCACGACGATCAATCTGCCGGCCATCGCGATCAAGCACGGCATTGCGCTCAAAGAACGCAGCGAGCCGGACTTCACCGGATTTTATCAGGAGTTGGACGAAAAAATAAATCTCGTCGCCGCGCAGTTGCTCGAGCGGTTCGAAATTCAGGCGAATAAAACGTTGCGCAATTTCCCGTTCCTCATGGGGCAGGGCGTTTGGATGAACAGCAAAACGCTCACGCCGGCGACGCCGTTGCGCGATATCATCAAGCACGGGTCGATTTCGTTCGGTTTCATCGGACTCGCCGAAACGCTCGTCGCGTTGATCGGCGAACACCACGGCACCGGCCCGCGCGCGCAACGACTCGGCTTTGAAATCGTCGCGCACATGCGCAAGCGCGCCGACGAACTCGCGCGCCGGCATCAACTGAATTTTTCGCTTTTGGCGACACCGGCGGAAGGCATTGCGGGGCGTTTTACCGGCATCGACCGCCGGCGTTTCGGCAACATTCCCGGCATCACCGATCGCGAATATTACACGAACTCGTTTCACGTGCCGGTGCATTTCGCGATCGGCGCCGGCGACAAAATCGAAATCGAGGCACCGTATCATTCGCTCTGCAACGCCGGCCACATCACTTACATTGAAACCGACGGCTCGCCGCTCGAAAACCTCGACGCGTTCGAGGCGATCATTCGGAAAATGAAAGAAAGCGGCATCGGCTACGGCAGCATCAACCACCCGGTCGATCGCGATCCGGTTTGCGGCTACACCGGCATTATTCACGACACCTGCCCGAAATGCGGCCGGCGCGAAACCGACGGCGGCCCGAGATTCGAGCGCATCCGGCGCATTACCGGTTATCTCGTCGGCACGCTCGATCGTTGGAATGACGCGAAACGCAGCGAAGAGCGTGAGCGCACGAAACACACCGGCGGCAAATGACCGTTCGCCTCGCCGCGCCGTTGAGTAAAGACAGCATCGTGGACGGCGACGGGCTGCGCGCCGTGTTGTGGACGCAAGGTTGCTTGCTGAAATGCCCCGGTTGCCACAACGCGCACACGCACGATTTGCATGCCAGCACCGTTGTTTCTGCGGAACTGATTAAGTTCGAACTCCGGCAAATGCGCATGCAGCGCGGCATTACTTTTTCCGGAGGAGAGCCTTTTTTGCAAGCGGCGGCGTGCGCCGACATCGCGCGTTTTGCCAAACAAACGCTCGGTTGGGACGTGTGGTGCTATTCCGGATACACGTTCGACGTGCTTTGTCGGAACGAAAAAAATCACGCGTTTTTAAACCTGATCGACGTCTTGGTGGACGGCCCGTTTATCCGCGCCGAACACGATCCGTTGTTGAAATTTCGCGGTTCGCGCAATCAGCGTATTTTGCGGCTGCGCGAGCCGGAAAAATTGCCGGCGGAAGTTGCCGCGTTTTTTCGGCAATAAATTTTCGGGAAAGAAAAATGAATTCGGAATTTCCTGATAATTCGAAGAGCAGCGTCGGCGCGCCGGCAACGGCGGCGAAGATCGCCGAACTTTGCGCGCAAACGGAATTGCTTCTGATGCAGCACGGCACGGAAAGCGCGGTCGTCGAATCGCTCACGCGCCGGCTCGGAATCGCGCTCGGCGCGGACGCCGTCGATGTCGCACTGATGGCGAACGCGGCGACGATCACTGTCGCGAAGACCGGCGAGAGCGTCACCGTGGTTCGCCGAAATCGGGATCGCGGCATCAACGTGCATCTCGCGATGGAGGTGCAGCAGTTGGTATTGGCGACGGAGGCCGGCGAAATTTCGCCGGGCGAATACGAAGAAAAATTAACCGCGATAAAACCGTTCCATTACTCGCGCCCGCTCGTCATTTTTGCGATCGGAATTTCGTGCGCGTGTTTCGCCGGATTGGCCGGCGCGGATTTGTCCGGCAGCCTGATCGTTTTTCTCGCCGGCTCGTTGGCGATGGCGACGCGTCAGTTTCTTGCCGGTGCCCGGATCAACCCGATCATCGGATTTTTCGTCGCCGCGTTTGTCGCGACGTCAGTTACCGTGCAAAGCGTGTTGCTCGGACTGAGCCAAACGCCGAAGTCGACAATCGCCGCCGGCATGCTGTTGCTGGTGCCCGGGTTCCCGTTGCTCACCGGTATTTCCGACACTGTGAAAGGATTTGTGAACATCGGCATTTCGCGCGTGATGATCGCGCTTCGGCTGGCGGTCGCGGCGAGCGCCGGCGTGATTTTGTCGCTCAACGTCCGGGGCTTTTCCGAACGCTGGCACGCGGCAACCGCAGCAACGACGGCGGTCACCGCTGCGTCGGCGACATTTACCGGTATTCTTTTCGGTCTCGGATGGGACATGTTGCTCGCGGCGGTGCCGGCGACCGGCTTCGCGGTGCTTTTCAACGTGCCGGTGCGGACTTTGATTTTTGCCGCATCGGGAGGCGCGTGCGGACACGGGTTGCGTTGGCTGCTTTTACCGGCGGGCATTCCGATCGAATGGGGCTCGCTCGTCGCGGCGACGGTCATCAGCACGGGTTGCGTGTTGCTTGCGCGCCGGTTGCATGTGCATCCGAAAGTTTTCAGTATCGCGGCGATGATTCCGATGGTGCCGGGTGTGCCGTTTTTTACCGCGTTGATTGCGTGGCACGAGCTAAACCGGCACGGTTTTAACGGGGAAATTTTTGCTTCGGCGGTGAGCGCTTCGCTTTTGACGCTTTTTATTATGACCGCGCTCGCATTCGGACTCGCGATGCCGGGAATGCTTTTCTATCGACGCAAGCCGAGCATTTGAAAATTTTCTCTAACCGCGGCAGGCCGCAGTTCATATTTAAAGGATTCGTCAAGTCTGACTCATCTTTGTTGTATCCGTTAAAGAACTACAAAGCGCACCGCCGAAAAATCTGCTTGCGCGTTTACCGGAAAATTACACTCCTGCCTCCGTTCTTTAACAGACCCGTCTTTATGAACTCGTGAGCGCGAAGGGAATGCCGTGAAATCCGGCAACAGTCGCGCTGCGGTAACGGACAACTTCTTTCCTCCGGCGACCTCAACTTGGGTCGGCTGCCGGTTATGCCAATGGATTTTTCCCAAAAAATCCGTGAAGGCGGAACGAAGGTTGCGTTTTCGAAAACGAAAACGCTGAAGTCCGGAGTCCGAATATCTCGCTCGCGCGTTTTGTCACCTTGACGGCCTAAGCCGTCTTCATCGCGAAAAATGAAACAAGACACACCCGCCCGGCGCAGCTTTGCGTCCGGCGCAATCGGGCATTTTGCCCTCTCAACGCTCCGCGCCGCAGCCGTCGCGAGCCTTATCGCTCCCTTTGCCGGTGCGGTTGCGCTCGCCGACGAGTCCTTGCCGGCGACGCCGAAAAACGAATCGCCGGTTCCGGCAAAAAACGCCGCCGGTTCGGAAAAATCCGAAAAGGCAACGCAACTCGATCCGGTGGTCGTCGTCGCTTCGCGCACGCCGGAGAAACTCAGCGAAGTCTCGCCGTCGGTGAGCTACATCGGCATAAAGGAACTTATTCCCGCCGGAAAGTTCACGTTGGCCGATGTGCTTCGCGAGGAACAAGGCGTTTACACTTCGTCAAACGGCGCGCCGGGCTCGTTGACTTCGATTTTTACGCGCGGCACGAATTCCTCGATGACGCAAGTTACGTTGGACGGCCGACGTCTGAATTCCGGCATGAGCAATTTCAATGCCTCGACGCTCTTGACGGACAATCTCTCCAGCGTGCAAATGATGCGCGGCGCTTCTTCGACGCTTTACGGCGCCAATGCCATGGGCGGCGTTATCGACCTGCGTTCGATTGACCCGTTTGAATTGGATAAACCCATGGCTTCGGCGAGCGGCGAAGGCGGCAGTTACGGCTATTGGCGAACCGGGTTTGAACTGGCCGGCACGCAAAACCAATTTTCCGATTCCGCCGGTCCGAATTCGGGAAATACCGGTTTCGGTTTTTCCGTGGGCGGGTCGTGGACGCAAACGGACAACAAGCGCCCGAATAACGACTATCGCATGGCAAATATTATGCCGCGCGCTGATTACAGAGTGAGCGAGAACCTCTCGTTCAATGTCGTGACCCGTTATTATGATTACGACATGGGAAACCCCGGTTTCATAACGTCGCCCTCGCTTACCGACAGAATGAACGGCAGTAATTGGCTCGTTTCTCCGGGCGTGAAAATCTCGCTCAACGACAATATCGATATTCAGGCATTCTATTCTTACACGAAAGACAGCTTGGAGAGCAGTTCGCAGTGGTCGCATCTCTCGAACGAGACCGATAAACACGAGGTCACGATGACGGCAACATGGCGAATCAATGAAATGCTCGAAATCGGCGGCGGATACACGTTTGAGAAGTCACTTTACGCGCAACGGGACATTCGCTCGGGCGCGTCTTACGAAGCGCGTCGCGACAGCAATTCGCCCTGGTTTCAAATGGCGGTTACGCCGGTCGAAAATTTGAAAATTTCCGGCGGCGCTCGTTACAATCAGTTCAATGCTTATGACGACGCATGGACCGGCGAAGCCGGCGTCAGCTATAAGATCGCGCCCACCAAGACGACATTGCACGCGCGAGTTGCGAGTGCTTACGCAACGCCCTCCGCGACCTCCTTTATGGGGGCTTATGCCGCTTATTCTCCGCCGGATTTAAAGCCGGAGGAAAACAAATCGTGGGAAATCGGGCTGAAACAAGAGTTCGACATCCTCTCCGGTGCCAAGCTCGGGGTTGTTTACTTCGAAAATTACCTTACGGACATGATCGTCGGGGTGCCCGATGCGAATTTCAATTATGTTCTCGAAAACATCAATAAGGCCAAAACGCGCGGCGTGGAGTTCTCCGGCGAAATTCGACCGATTGCCCCGATCCGCTTTTTTGCGAATTCCACTTATCTCCATACCGAAGATGAATCAAACGGCGGCCGCTTGTTGAAACGTCCCAATTGGACGGTTACGCTTGGCGTTGACGGCAATCCGGCGGAGACGGTGACGCTCGGATTTTCTGTCACATACGTGCACGGCGCGGAAGATTATGATCACACCTCATGGGCGAGTCCGACTCCGCGCGTCGATTTGAAGAATTACTATTACGGGCGCGTCTATGCGTCGTGGAGATTTATGGAAAACGCCGAAATTTTCGGGCGGATTGAAAATCTCTTCGATCAAAGTTATCAAATGGCGGACGGCTATCCCGCGCTGCCGATCACGGCTTACGCCGGCATGCGGTTCATGTTCTGAGTTTCTTGCAAAAGAAAACCGGCAGTGAGGGCCGGCGCGCATCGAATTTGAGTGCGGTGCGCGCCGGCGGCGGGAAATTCGTGCGCGGAAATATCAAGCGGAGCGGACTCCGCCGCATCAATTATGCCGTGAGTGTCGGCGTCGGTGCGTGTTTTCGCGAGTGAGGCGGATTTCCCGCCCTGCCGGTGATTTCAAGAAAAAATAACGCAGGCATCCCGCCTGCGTTTTTTTACATCCCGTGTTCGCCGGAATCGCTTGCCGGCGTTTTTGCCGCATGCGGCGCGGCTTTGCGCACCCATGCGCCCGCCAACACGGTCGCCACGAAAAGCAACGCGGACAAAACGCCGACCGCCGGAAAGCCGGTCAGTTTTCCGCTGATGTCGTCGCGCATCACAAACAGCCCCGCGACGATGTTTGCGATGCCGCCGAACGTTTGCTGCACCGACGAATTGATGCTCATAAACCCGCCGCGATAACGCGCTTCGACCGCATTTATCACCATCGCCATCGCCGGCGAAAACCGCCCCGACATCGTCACGAAAAACAGCGAAGTAAGCGTAAAAACAAGCACGAGCGGCGTAGGGCTGTTCAGCTGCGTGATGATAAGGACGGTAACGATTGCCGCCAGCGAAACCCCGGCAAGGACGCGCAATTTGTCGAAACGATCCGAGAGCCGCCCGAAAAGGTTTGTCGTCGCGAAGGTTACGATGCCGCCGCAAACATACATCCATTCGATTTCGGACATCGACAGCCCGACATTCATTTTCATGGACGGCACCATGAAAGGGATTGCCACCGCGCCGGCGGTTATCAAAAGGCCGGAAAATAAAAATGCCCGAATGTGGATCGGGTGCGTCAAGATCAGTTTCATTTGTTTTGCCGGCGAAACCGCCGCGCGTTCCGACGGCACCGGCGGTAACGCGAACGCGGCAATCGCCAGCACGGTCAAACTCGCGCCGCCCAATGCGAAAAACGCTGTGTGCCATGTATAGTGTTCGACGAAAAACAAACCCGCCGGAAGCCCCGCAACCATTGCCAGCGGGAAGGCCGCGCCGACTACTGCCGAGGCTCTCCCGCGTCGGCCCGGCGGGACGACGTCCGCGATCATCGCGCCGACTACCGAGCTCGCCACGCCGCCGCAGGCACCGGCGACCGTTCGCGCGCACAGCAAGAGTTCGAAATTAGGTGCCAGCGCGCAGCAAATTGTCGAGACGGCGAAGCCGGAATAAAGCCAAAGCAGGGTGCCGCGCCGGGGGAGGCGGTCCATGACGAACCCGGCACCGAATCCGACGACGGCCGCCGAAATGCTGTAAATTGCGACGAGCCAAGTGTAGGCCGCCGGCGAGATTTTGAACGAATCCATCAAATTATCCGCCAGGGGCATCATTATCATGTAATCGAGAATGTGCGTGAACTGCACCGCCGCCAAAATGAAGAGCAGCAGCCGCTCCCGGGGGAACGGCTTCGGCGCGAGCGGAAACGGATTTTCCGGATCAGACATGACGGACACAATGTCGGATTTTTCCGACAAAGCAATGTCGGGAAATGCCGAGGGCTATTTGCGCGCCGGTTTTGTGTTGAGCGTCCGGCAGATTTCGCACCGGCGGCCGTCGCAGCCGCGCGCCGTGCAGTGCTCGCGCCCGTAGTAAATTATCCGCAGGTGCAGCGCGTTCCATTCGTTTTCGGGGAAAAGTTTTTTTAAATCTTTTTCCGTTTTAACAACGCTCGCGCCGTCGCTCAGCCGCCAGCGTGCGGCAAGCCGGTGAATGTGCGTGTCCACCGGAAACGCCGGCACGCCGAATGCCTGCGCCATTACGACGGACGCGGTTTTGTGGCCGACGCCCGGCAGCGCTTCGAGTTCCTCGAATGTGCGCGGAACTTTGCCGGCGTGTTTTTCCAGAATGATTTTCGAAAGCCCGGAAATTGCTTCCGCCTTACGCGGTGAAAGCCCGCAGGGCCGCACGATTGCGTCGATTGCCGCGACCGGAAGCTTTGCCGTTTTCGCCGGGGTGTCGGCGATTTTGAAAAGCGCCGGCGTCGTCAAATTTACGCGCTTGTCCGTGCATTGCGCGGACAAAACGACGGCGACGAGCAACGTGTAGGCGTCTTTGTGCGAGAGCGGAATCGGCGTCTCGGGGTAAAGCGCCGCGAGCCGGCGTCGGATGAAATCGGCTCGGGCTTGTTTAGTCATAACGGGCAATGTCAAATTTTCCGACGGGAGGCGTTGTTGCCGCGTTGTTTCCGGCGCGTATTTATTTTTTCCCGAGCAGGCCGAGTGCCCATGCCAGAGCGGGCGGAAGCACGATGAAAATTATCATTACCGCGTAGAGGATGTAAGTTGCGCGCGTTGCGCGGCGCTCGTCTTCCGGCGAGAATTCGGGTTGCCCGGTTCGGTCTTCGTTCATCGCGTTTTGCCGGTGCCCGTTTTTATTTCGCGTCGTCGATTATGACAACGACGCGAAATCCGCGAAGCCGGCTTTTGTCGTGTTTGGGCAATTCCGCTTCGGGGATTCTCTTCAATTCCTCCGACTCGGTTTGGCAGTCGCCTCCGATTGCCGTTGCTCCGGGCGCGGTTTCGCTGCCGTCAACCCACTCGGCGACGTTGCCGAGCAAATCGTAAAACCCGGCGGCATTGGGCTTTGAGGTTCCCACGGGCTGCGTTTTTCCGTCGGCGGTTTCGAGTGACCAAACTTGCCCGGGCAGCGCGTCGTCGTCGATTTTTCCCAGTGCTTTCAAGAATTCCGCTTTGTTCGGAAGCCGCACCTCGCGCCCGATCAGCCAGCCGAGGCGCCGGCAAAATTCGCCGGCATCGTCCCATGTGACGGAGTCGACGGGCAGCGTGTCGCCGCGCGCCGCGCTGGGGTTGTTTTCCTCCATGATGACGGTGTAGAGCACTTGGGAGACTTCGGAGTGCATCATGCGCGTGCCGGGCATTTCCGGCACCGGTTTGAACAGATTGTTAAACCGCTTTTGGACGAGCACCATGTCACCCGATTTGTAATTGATGTATTGGAGGCGTTTAAGCGTGCCGGCTGACACGAGTTCCATGTCTTTGAAGTTTTCGCCGAGTTCGGTTGCCTGCCGGAAAAGATTGCCGGCTTGCAGGCGTGCTTCGTCGGCGTTGCCGGCGCGGACGAGGCGATCAAGCGCGGCGAGCCCTTTGGCGAAGTCGTCGCGCAGCGGTGCCGAGAGCGAATTCGCGCGGCGGGCTTTCAGGGTTTCGAGCGAGCGGGCAGGCGCGTATGTGCTTTTCGGATACGTTTTGCTTAAATCTTCCTGTGCCCGGATCGCCGTATTCCACGTTGCCTCGCTGTCTTCAAATTTTCCGTCGGCGGCGAGCTGTTCGGCTTGGGCGGAGAGCGATTCAATTTTCTCGTAATCGTCAAAGGATTTCAGTGTTTCGATCCGCTCGGTCAGTTTTGACGCATGTCCGTATTCGATGGGGACGATCATCAAATAGTTTTTTTGCAAAAGGAGAATTTTTTCGCGCGCGGCGGTATATTTTTCCAAACTTGCTCTCCGGCTGCCTTCTTGTTCGAGCCGGCGCGCCTCTTTTTCTTCGGCTTGCTCGGCGTTCCAAATCGGAATTGCCTGCGCGATGCGGATCTTTTGCGCCAGATGGGACATGCGGGCGATGTCCTTCTTTTTGCTGAGCGGGCATTCGTCGCCTATTCTTTTTTCGTAATCGAGGGCTTCCGTGTAAAGCTGCTCGGCTTCGGCGTAGTTTTTCTTGTCGATTTCGGTTTTCGCGCGTGCTTCGACTTCGGCGCTCTTTTCCCTGAGTTTTTCCGCGTTAATTAATTGAAGCTCTTTTCGGATTTTTTCGAGCTCCGGATTATAATCGCCCGTCAAACCGGCCTCTTTTACGAACTCCTCGTAGCATTCGAGTGCTTTTTCGAGTGTTTTCACGTCTTCCGGTTCGAGCTTTTTCCGGAAAGCGCGCACGTTGTTGAACGCCTGCCAGTGGCGTTCGCCTTCTTTTCGCTTTTCCGATAAACGCGCCTCCTGCTCGGCCGTGAACGCACGATCATCGATCATTTTGTATTTAGGGCCCAGTTTCGGCAGGAACCAGGCCGCCGTGATGACGCCGGCGCAGGCAAGGAAAATGATTACAATATGGAGTATTTTGCCGGAGCGCGGGCAGGAAGAAAATGAATGCATCGTGATTGCGGTAAGTGTGGCGCTGAAGTATCCGAGATTGTTTGCTTGGAGTGAACGCGGAAGTTGCTCATTAAAGCCGGCGTTTCAACACGGAAAAAGTGTTTACGCAAATTGCCATTCTCGGTTCCGGATTACTCGGAGCTTCCATCATGCGGGCCGTACGCGCCCGAGGGGCGGCTTGCCGTGTCGTCGCCTGGTCGCGCAGTGCCGAAACGCGCAACTTTTGCGCGGGGAAACCGTGGTGCGACGCCGTGTTCGCGACGCCGGAGGAGTGCGTACGCGACGCGGACTTTGTCGTCGTTTGCGTGCCGGCGGACAAAATTGCCGCGATGCTCGCCGCCGTCGCGCCGGCGTTGAAGCCCGGAGCACTCGTCACCGACGTCGGCAGTACGAAGGGCGAGGTTTGCCGGAACGCCGCCGAGTCGCTTTCGGCTTTTCCGGAGATAACGTTTGTCGGCTCGCACCCGATGGCCGGCTCGGAAAAATCCGGCCCGGAACATGCTGCGGACGATTTGTTTGAAAACCGGGTCTGCTTCGTCACGCCGGACGAAAAAACACCGGCTCCTTCCGTCGAGACGGTTACCGCTTTTTGGGAAAAACTCGGGATGCGAATTGTTAAGGCGGCGCCGGCGGAGCACGACAAAATCGTCGCGCACGTCAGCCACCTGCCGCATTTAATCGCATCGACGCTCGC
>JAVBUU010000098.1:0-22065 GCA_031555005.1 Opitutales bacterium
AAAAGAACTTCGCGGCCGTTATCCGAAACACGAGTGGCGGTAAAAACGCGGCGATGCCAAGCTTCGTGTTTTAAAATGGAAGATCGGAAAAACGGAACCTTGTCGGGGTGTTGCGTTTTTGAGATTGATTTTCATTAAATAAAATTCGCCTCTGTTTTTCTCATGCACGTTATCCGCCGCGTCTCCGTTTATTTCAAAAAGCATTCCGGCCTTTTTATGCTCACCCTGACGGTTGCCGTGTTGATGACCGGCGCGTCGCTTGCGATTCCTGCGGTTGTGCGGGGCGTGCTCTCGAATCTCGAAACCGGCGTGAAGGCCGAAACATTTTTTCTCGGTGCCGGCGTTATTCTCGCCCTGCAGTTTTTTCGCGAGGCGATGAATTGTTTGCGTATCCGGATTAACAATACGACCGAACAACGCGTGTTAACCGACATCCGGCGCGATCTCCACGGACGTCTGCTCGAATTGCCGGTGTCGTTTTACGACAAGCGCAAAAGCGGTGAAATCGCCTCACGGGTTATCGACGACGTTGCTAACCTTGAGCGCGCGTTGCTTGACGGAACGGAGCAGGGGTTGAGTGCGTTGCTGTTATTGCTCGGCGTGATTGCCGCGTTGTTTTGGGTGAATCCGGTGCTTGCCGCCGGCGTGTGCCTGCCGTTGCCGGTCGTGCTGGGCATCGGGATTTGGTATAACCGGCGCACGGGGCGGCGCTGGAAGGGCGTCCGCGAAGCCGCGTCGGACTTGAACGCGCTGCTCGTCGAGGATATTCAGGGAAACCGGCTGATTCAGTCGTTTGCTTTGCAGGCGCGTGAAAAGGAACGCTTCACGGCGAAGACTTCCGAGTTGGCGAAAAAAACGCTCAAAGCGATGTTTCAGTGGTCGATTTACAGCCCCGGCACGAGTTTTATAGCGAATCTGGGCGTGATCTCGGTTTTTGTCGCGGGCGGTTGGATGATCGCGCGGCAATATGCCGGATTCGGGTTTCCGGAGTTGGTCGCGTTTTACATGTATGCCGTGATGCTTTACGAGCCGCTCGCGCGGTTGCATGTGCTGAATCAGCTTTTTATCGTGGGGAAGGCTTCCGGACAACGCGTTTTTGAGATTCTTGATTACCCGGCGGACATCGTTTCGCCGGAGACTCCGCAAGCATTTCCCGCCGGCAATTTGACCGCCGTTTTTGAAAACGTCATTTTTGGTTATGAAGGGCGCGAAGAAATTTTGAAAAATTTTTCTTTAACGATTCCGGCCGGCAAAGTCACCGCGCTCGTCGGGCATACCGGCGCCGGCAAGACGACCGTTACCGCGTTGCTCATGCGTTATTACGACGTCCGTCAGGGGCGCGTGACGATAAACGGCGTCGATGTTCGCGCGTTGTCCGTGTCGGAACTCCGGCAAAACATCGGCCATGTGGCGCAAGATCCGTTTTTGTTCGACGGCACGGTGGAGGATAATCTCCGGCTTGCGCGCGAAGATGCGTCGGAAGCGGAATTGCGCGCGGCATTGGAGGCTGCGGCCGCTTGGGATTTTGTGGCGCGGTTGCCGGAAAAAATGAAAACGCAAATCGGAGAAAAGGGGATTCGCCTGAGCCAGGGCGAAAAACAACGACTCACGATCGCCCGCGTGCTTTTGAAAAATCCGCCGTTTGTGATTCTCGACGAAGCCACGGCAAGCGTGGACACAATTACGGAACGGCAAATCCAATGCGCGCTTGATAACTTGCGGCGCGACCGGACCGTGCTCGTTATCGCGCACCGGCTTTCGACGGTTCGCAATGCCGACCAAATTGTCGTGCTCGACGGCGGTGCGGTTTGCGAACAGGGCGCGCATGCGGAATTGCTGGCCGCCGGCGGACGTTATGCCGCGCTTTGGTGGCATCAGGCGGACGCGCTTCCGTGAGTCGGCGACGATTGGGTGTTTGCTAACTTGTTTTTGAAAAGGGGTTCGCTATTTCGGCGGACGGGGTAATATTGAAATAAGTTTTATTTAAAATAAGAATAAGAAAAAGTAATAGAATTTGGGGCGGTTTATATTGATATTGAGAAGCGCAATCATTTCCGATTCGTAGTTGAGAATGCTCCTCAATAAGTCTGTTTCCTCACACCGGTCTGCCTCCGAACTTGCGGCGGCTTATGCCGCGCTCAAGAGCGAAAATCCGCGCCTGTATGCGTTTGATGCCGCTAAAATGCTTGGTTGCTCCGAAGCTGAATTGGTCGCGCTCGGTTGCCCGGAGCAAGCGCTCCGGCTGTCGATTCCGGATATGACGCGGTTTTTGAACGAACTCACGCAATTCGGCCCGGCAATGTTTTTGGCAAGAAACGAGGCTGCCGTGCTTGAGGCCGACGCGCTGCCGGTTTTTGCCGACAAGGTGAAATTGATTGAGGGCAGGGCGGACGGTTTTTACTTGGCGCTCTCGGTGAATGCGTGGAGCTCCGCGTTTGCCGTGTTATCGTCCGCGTGGCTGAAACGCGGTATTCAGTTTTTTAATACAACCGGCACCGCCGTTTTAAAAATTTATATCCGAGACAATGCCCGTGCCGCCGATTTTGACATTTGGATAAGGTCGTGGCTTTCGGCGGAGCAGACGCCGGAGCAGCCGGTTTGGAATTCCGGCAACACTGAATGCCGTGCGCGCGGCGTGCGCGATGCCGCCGAGGAAAGCGTCGATAAGTGCTCGTATTCGACGTTGTTGAACGAAGCGGTCGCCTCCGGCGAAAAGGTGCGTCTGAGCCTGTGCAACTCCGGTTGCTGCCTGGAAACGCATGCCGCCGTGAAGACCGTGCGGGCGATGCCGCCGTGGTTCAATATCTTGGACGAGGCGATTCACGTTCACTTGCGCGAGGAGCTTGTCACCGGTGCGTGTGTGCGTGCCTCGGCACTGCATACGGATGAGTTGTCCGTCTCGTTTGAAGATGCCGCCGGCATGTCCGTTTTCCGCATCGGCATCGCTCGCGACGGGAAAGCAGCCAAAACCGTTTTCGGAGAAAGCGCCGTATGAGCATTTCGAATACATTGAAAACGGCTCTTCTCGCCGTGCTTTTGCCCGCGGCAAGTTTCGCCGGCGCCGGTGAGCGGATCGTGACGCTCGGCGGGCCGATTACCGAAATCGTTTTTGCGCTCGGTGCCGGCGACGCCGTGATAGCGGTTGATCAAACGAGCCTCTATCCGGAGCGCGCGACAAAATTGCCGAAGGTCGGCAACGTGCGCGCGATTTCCGCCGAAGGCGTGCTCAGTCTGAACCCCACGCGCATTGTTTCGTCATCCTCGCTTTCGCCGAAAGTCTCGGTCGATCAGCTCAAGGCGGGCGGGATCCCGTTGGCGCTTTTTGACAATCCGACAAGCGTGAAAACGCTTTTTGAAACAATCACGCGTTTGGGCAACGAACTCGGGCGCGAGAAGGATGCCGCCGCGTTGAACAAAAAACTCGCCGGCGAAATGAAACTCGTCGACGAACGCATCGCCAAACGCAAGCGCGCCCCCCGTGTGGCATTTCTGATGGGACACGGCGGTTCGCCGATGGCGGCCGGCGACGGCACGCAAGGGGCGGGAATCGTCGCGATGGCCGGCGGCGAAAACGTGTTTTCCGGCTATCGCGGCTACAAGCCCGTTTCCCAAGAAGCGCTCTTAAAAGCGGCGCCGGATTTTATTTTAATTGCGACGTTGCGCTCGGTCAAAGACGAGGCGGATTCACTGCCGGATTCAAAGGCAATTTTGAAAAAATTCGGTTTCACGAATTTGCTTTCGCTCGCGGGCACGCGCGTCGTCGCCGTCGATACCGGCGAATTTTTAATTTTCGGTCCGCGCACCGGTGATGCGGCTTTGAAGTTGGCGAAAATCTTCGACGGCGAAGGCGAAAAAACGCCGGGGCAATAAGATGGAAGAAAGCGCGACGGATTTCACGGATTGCGCGGCGGAGCGCCCGCGCGTTGTCCCGCCGCCGGCGATGGCGCGCTGCGTCGCCGTAGCGGCTGCGTTTCGCGACGCGGGTGCGCGCCGGCGCAGGCTGCGTGTAATTGTTCTATGGATACTTTTGGGCGCATTGATTTTTGCCGGATTATTTTCGCTGACAGTCGGGCCGATGGATTTGTCGCTCGGGAAAGTTTCCCGCGTGTTGGCGGAAAACGCCGGTATCACGGGCGGGAGCGGAACGGTGACTGCGGCGGAAAACGTTGTCGTGCGCGACATCCGCTTGGCTCGCGTCTTGCTTGCCGTGTTTGCCGGCGCCGGCTTGGCGATGTCCGGCGCGGCGATGCAGGGCGTTTTCAGAAATCCGCTTGCGGATCCGGGAATCATCGGCGTTTCCGGCGGCGGCGCCATCGGCGCGATTGTGATGATCGTTTTCGGTTCGCGGGCGCTGCCGGCGGTATGGTCGGGCACGCTTGCGCTTTACGCGGTTCCGGTGTCGGCGATGGCCGGCGCGATTGCGATGACGTGGCTGATTTACCGGCTGTCTATACGCGGCGGGCAAATTGATCTGACATCGATGCTGCTTGTCGGAATCGCGATTAACGCGCTCGGCGGCGCGTTTATCGGGCTCGTGTCGTTCGTTGCCACGGCAGAGGAATTGCAGTCGTTAACGTTCTGGGGACTGGGATCGCTTGCTCGGGCAAGCTGGAAATTGCTCGCGCCGGCGGCGTTGTTCGTGGTTGCTCCGCTGTTTTTCTTTCCGCGTTTTTCGCGCTCTCTCAACGCGCTCGCGCTCGGCGAGGAAGACGCGTCGCACCTGGGCGTCGATGTCCGGCGCGTGAAACGCAATCTTATCGCGCTCTCGGCTGCGGTGGTCGGGGCGACGGTCGCTCTGTGCGGCGGCATCGGGTTTATAGCACTCGTGTCGCCGCATATCGTGCGATCGGCAATCGGTGCGGATAACCGGTTTTTGCTGCCGGCGTCCGGTTTGCTCGGTGCGCTGTTGCTGTTGGGTGCCGACATGGCGGCGCGCACGATTGCGGCACCGGCGGAGTTGCCGATCGGGGTTTTGACGGCGCTGTTCGGCGCGCCGGTCTTCTTGTCGCTTATCGTGAAACGCAACCGGAGCCTTGGCTGAACGCTTTGAATTTTACGTATGTTGTCCGCTTCGAACATCAATTTCAAACGCTCCGCGAAAATGATTTTGAACGATGTTTCCGTGTCGTTTAAAGCCGGCGAAGTGAGCGCGCTGCTCGGGCCGAACGGCGCCGGGAAGTCGACTTTATTGAAAATTTTGAGCGGCGTTTTTGCTTCGGATTACGGCGGCGTTTTATTGAGCAATCGTCCGTTGTGTGATTACGCGCCGCGCGCGCTGGCGCGCCGGCGCGGGTTTCTCGCGCAGGAAAGCGCGCTTTGTTTCGATTTCAGCGTCGAGGAGGTCGTTGTGCTCGGTCGCATTCCGCATTTGAGCGGAAGCGAGTCGGCGGTCGATTGGGATGTTTGTGCGCAGATGTTGGCCTTGGTTAAAATGAGCGAATTCCGGCACCGGCGTTTCGGGACGCTTTCCGGCGGAGAAAAACAACGGATTCATCTGGCGCGTGTTTTGACGCAGCTTGCGGAGGCATTGCCGCAGGATGAGTCACGCTGGTTGCTGTTGGACGAGCCGACGTCCGCGCTTGATTTGCGCTTCCAGCATGAGGTGTTGGCGCTGGTGCGCGCGTTCGCGCGTGAACGCGGTTTCGGCGTTTGCGTCGTGCTGCACGATTTAAATCTGGCGCTGCGATATGCGGACAACGCCGTGCTGCTTCACGGCGGACGCGTCGTCGCGGACGGGTGCGTGCGTGACGTGCTGTGCGAAGAAAACATCAACGCCGTCTACGGCGTAAAGGCGCACATTTACGAAAATGCCGCCGGCGGGTTCCCGTTCATTCAAACGGAAGCGCCGGCGTGAGTTTTTTGAAACGTAACCGGATTTCGGATACAAAACTTTTCCCTGACATGAAATCGATACTAGGAACAAAGAAACACGCCGTTCGCTTTTGCGTTGCGGCCGCAATCATCGGAGCAGGCCCGTTTGCGTTTGCCGACGAAGCAAAAACGCCGAACGCGCCGAAAGCGGAGACGGTAAAAGCGGAAACGCCGGCACCGGCCGGGACGGAGAAAAAATCCGAAAAAAAGGATTCCGGAACCGATGCGAAAAAAGCCGACATGACTGTTGTCGTCGTTGCCACGCGGGTGGAAGAGTCGCCGTATCAAGTGGCCGGAACGACTGCTGTCGTGACGCTTGAGGACGCGAAAAAAACCGGTGCCGTCATGCTCGGCGATACGCTTAAATACGTTCCCGGCGTTTCGGTGCCGTTTTCCGGCGGCGCGTCGGCGACCAATACGCCTTACGCCGCCGGCGGCGAGAAGGGCATTAATATTCGCGGATTGGAGGGCAATCGCGTTGCGATTTTGGCGGACGGGATTCGGCAGCCCGATGATTTCTCGGCCGGCACCGGCAGCGGTTTCCCGTCTCCCGGGCGCATTTATATCGATCCGGCGACTTACTCGCAGATCGAAATTTTTAAAACATCGGCATCGAGTTTATACGGTTCCGGTGCGCTTGGAGGCGCGGTTGCGACGCGCTCGATCGGGCCGTCGGATTTGCTCGGCGATTCGCTTTCCGGCAACGTGTTTAATAATACGTTCATGTTTTCGTCGTTCAATACCGGCATCAACAATCTGATGCAGGGCGCGGTCGGCGACGGCAAATGGGCCGGCAGCGTCGTTTACAGTTTTCGCAACGGCAACGAACCGGAGACGAACGGCGGGGAAGAGCTCAATCCTGCCGATTTCACGAGCCACGCCGTTATCGGGAAAATCAATCGCAAGTTTGAATCCGTTCTGCTCGAGGCAACGGTTGATTATTATAACAATCAGGAATTCGTGGATGCGAAAAACGCCAACGGCGCCATGAACATGGGGCCGACGATGCGTTACGATTACCTTAATGCCACGCAGGACAGCACGCGCAGCCGCATTCGCGTCTCGCTCGGGGCGGAAATTAAGCCCTCGGAAGACATCGTCGTTTTCGATAAATTGAATCTTCTCGGGTATTGGCAGGACTCGAAGTCGGAAATGAAAAACATGCAGCTCACAAAAATCACGCGGACGAGCGGCGTCACTTATCGCGATCGCACGAACCTGCTCAATTACGACACGGAAATCACGGGGTTCAACGCCCTCGCGCAAAAAGACGTCGATTCCGGGTGGCTTGCGCAAACGATCCAATACGGCATGGATTTCTCTTACAGCGACGTGCTTTCGGAGTTTAACCGGTTCGACAACGCGGCCGCGGGCGACGATCCCACAAGCATGGCGCCCTCGGATGTTTACCGGTTCGGCATTTTCGCTTCGGACAAAATCATGTTGGGCGAGCGCAAGCAATTTGTCGTCACGCCGAGCGTGCGCGTCGATTATTATGACGTGAGCCCGGAGAACAACGCCGAGTTCGTCGATTTCGCCGGTGCAAAAGCGTCGTCATTTCAAAATTGGTCGGTGTCGCCCGGGCTTTCGGGCATGTATCGCATCACAAATGATGTTAACTTCTACGGACTTTACGCGATGGGCACGCGCAACCCGTCCGCCGATGAGCTGAACGGCTCTTTCGCGCACTCCGGCGCGTCGATGACCGGCGGGCAGTTTCGCACCGTTCCGAATCCGGATTTGAAGGATGAGACGTCGAACAATTTTGAGCTCGGTGTGCAGGGGAACACGGAATTCCATGCGTTCCGCGTCGCCGGCTTTTATAACATGTACGACAATTTTATCGAGAGCATGTATAACACCGGCGCCGTTGATGCCGACGGTTACGAGCTTTTGACGTCGCGCAATCTCGACAACGTGGAAATTTACGGCGTCGAGTTAAGTTGGGACTGGCGTATCCAAAAAACAATTACCGGCGGCATTGAAGGTTTCCAAACCGGATTGTCGTTTGCGTGGACGGAAGGTCGGCAGGACACCGACTTGAATGGACGGCAGCCGCTCAGTTCCGTGGATCCGTGGAAAATCATCGGCTACATCGGCTATGTTGATCCGTCGGATAAATGGGGCGTGCGCTTGACCGGAACGTTTTCCGGGAAGAAAAGCGCCGACGACATTGCCGAGTTCACGCCCGGCAGTCCGGAATATGCGCCGACGGACAGTTATTTCCTGCTCGATTTGGTCGGCTTCTACCGCCTGAACGATCATTGGAGCATCAACGCCGGCATTAACAACCTGACTGACGAGAAATACGTGACTTGGTCCGGTGCGCGCGCAACGACGGGAATGGGGCATTCCGGAACGACGTTTACGCAACCCGGAATAAACGGCTTCGTTTCGGTAACGGCGACGTTTTAGACATGCAGGCAGCTCCCGCTCATCCGCCGTTTCTGCCGGAAAATTGTTTTGCGCGCACCGGCGTCGATCCGCTTACGGAAGCGTTCGACGACATCCCGGCGCGCGGGCACGGCGGCGGCGCGATGCCGGCCGCAATGCGCCCCGGGGCCTCGGCTCCGGCGGCGTTGCCGGCGTTTGCCGATTTCGCGCCGGCGGCTTTTTCGGAGAATTCGGACAAGCCGTTTTCGCTTTACCTGCACACGCCGTATTGCACGCACCGGTGCAGTTTTTGTCCGTTTTACATTAACGCGGGGAAACCCGGTTTCAGCGGTGAATATACGTCGCTGCTCGCACGCGAAATCGAGGATACCGCCGCGCTGCTCGCGCCGCATTTCGGAGCGCGGAAAGTGGAAACCGTATTTTTCGGAGGCGGAACGCCGAGCGACATCGACCGCGAGGACATGGCGGAAATCCTGCGCCGGCTGCACGATGTTTTTCCGGTAACCGCCGAAACAGAAATCACGGTCGAAGGGCGCATTCGCGGTTTCTCCGAAGAAAAAGCGCGCGCGTGGGTTGCGGCCGGCGCGAACCGTTTTTCGCTCGGCGTGCAATCGACGGACAGCGTGCTCCGGCGGCGGCTGGGCCGACTCGCGGATCGCGATGAGATCCGCGAAACGTTGCGCGGGCTTTGCGCGAGCGGCGCGGTTGTTATCGTCGATTTGATTTACGGATTTCCCGGGCAGTCCGAATCCATGCTTGTCGAAGATGTCCGTTTTCTTGCCGAAGAAACCGGCATTCACGGACTCGACCTTTACGAGTTAAAGCAATTTCCGGGAAGTCCGCTTGCACAAGCGATCGCCGGCGGGCGATTGCCGGCGGCGGCGGACCGTGCCGGGCGCGGCAGGATGTATGGCGCGGCCGCGGCGAAATTGGCCGAATACGGATTTGAGCATTTTACCCGCAAACATTGGAGGCGCAGCGCACGCGAACGCTCGCTTTACAACCGAACTGCGCAACAAACGACGGATTTGGTGCCTTTCGGGTCGGGGGCCGGCGGGCGAATCAACAATGCCGGAATTAGTCTTATTCGGGAAATTAACGCCTACACGGCGGCTGTCGTGCGCGGCGAAAAACCGGTGGCGCATTTTTCGCTTCCCGTGCCGAAATCGCCGGCGTTGCTTTTCCGCGAAAGGCTCGCGGCGCACCTTGAGGCGTGCGCCTTGCCGGCGCCGTCGGATTTTCCGGTAAAAACCCGGGACGCGGTTCGCGCGGTTTTCGCGCAATGGACGCTGGCCGGTTTGCTGCAAAACACCGACAGCCCCGAGTCGGGAACGGCGCGCGCGCTTACGCTGGCCGGAACGTTTTGGGCCGAGCATTTGCAGCGTCTTTTGATCATGCTGACGCGTTCGCCGGAGGAGTCTTATGCCGCTTGAGGACTCCGTCCCGATTGTGAGCGTTTTGACGTTTGTTCTCGCCGGAACCTGCGGTGCCGTCGGCATTGTCGGCATCGCCGTGCCGGAAATACGGGAAACGGAAATTCCGGCGGAGACGTTTCCGGAAAAGCCGGAAATTTTAAGCGTGGATTTGGCCGATACGGATGAAGTCGATGCGCCGGCGCCGCCGATGCCGGGTTCCGGCAAAAGCGAAGCGCCGGTTTCCGCCACGCCGTCCGTCGCGCCTTTGGAAAAACCGGCCTTGGACGTCACGCCGCCGGCGCTTCCGGCGTTGTGCCGGATCGCCGTTCCCGAGCGTGTTGTTTTCCCGGTTGCCGTGCCGTTGCCGCCGCCGGAAGAAAAAACGATTTCGGCAACGCCGAAGCCGGAAAAAATGCCCGAAGATATTTCGGAGCCGGGCAGAGCGGTTGCGTCCGGGCGCGCCGATACGCCGGACGGCGGCGGAAGACCGGACGGCGTTGCCGGCGGTGTCGCGGCCGGGGGAATTCCCGGCGCGCCGGTGCGTCTCGTTTACGGCGTCGGTGCCGGAAAACAGCCGTCGCCGGAATATCCCTACGGGGCGCGACGCTTGAATCAAACCGGCAGCGTGCGCGTGCGTTTCGGCGTCAGTGCCGGCGGGCGCGTCGTGAATGCGCAACTCGTCGAGGGCTGCCCGTTTCAACTGCTGAATAATGCCGCATTGCGCGTGATTCGCAGCCGCTGGCGTTTCCCGGAAGGGCTTCCGCGTCTTTACGAGGTCGAAATACGCTTTGAGTTGAAATAAATGCTTCCTGTCATGTATCCGTTTTTTAATAACATCGTTGTCGATTCGTTTGTCCGTGGCGGCTATATTATGTGGCCGATTCTGGCGTGTTTCATCGCCGCCGTCGTTGTCGTTCTGGAGCGCGCGTTTTGGTGGAGCGCGCTTGCCAAGCGGGCGAAAAGCGAAGCGCTCGGCAATGTCTTTGATTGCATCGGACGCGGTGAATTTTCCGAGGCCGAAAAGCTCACGCGCGCCGGCGACGACCCGTTTTTGGCGACGATTCGCCGGGGGCTGATTTATGCGCATTTGTCGCTGCTCGGCGCGATGCAGTTGCAGGCCTCGGACGAGATCGAAAAAGCGGATCGCCGGCTTTGGATTTTGGCGACCTTTATTACGCTGGCGCCTTTGCTGGGGCTGCTTGGGACGGTCACCGGCATCATGGGTTCGTTTGATGCGATTCACGACGACGCGCTTTCGCCGGTGGCGGTGAAGGGCGGTATCGCCGAGGCGCTTATCGCCACCGCATGCGGTTTGGGCATCGCGATTGCGTGCCTGCTTCCGTATAATTTTTTTAATCGGCGGCTGGCTCATTTCCGGTCGCGCCTTGAGCGAACGATCAATCATGTGGAATTGCTCGTCGAGTCCGCAAAACATCACGGGAATGATGTAGAGGCGTTTGCAAAAAATTTCGCGAACGGGGAGGCCGGCAAAGCCGGAAAATGAGCTTATGCCCGTAAGACTCGGATCAAAGGCGGAGCCGTCGAATGAGGCGCGAATCGAAATCATTCCGCTCATCGACATCATGTTTTTTTTGCTCGCGGCGTTCATGCTTGTCAGCCTGAGCATGGTAAATCTGAAACGTGTGAACGTTGATTTGCCGGTTGCTTCGAACACGGCAAATGACGCGTTGAACGAGCCCGTTTCCTTGTCCGTCGATAAGTCGGGTGTTGTTTATCATGAAAAAAAACCGGTCGGCGCGCATGAGCTGTTGACGTTGCTGAGGGCACGGCGGGCCGCCGGCGAAAAAATGCGCGTTATGATCAGCGGAGACCGCGAGACGCGTCACGGCGACATGATCCGCGTTTTAAACATTGTTCGCGAAGCCGGCGTTTACCACGCGGCTTTCGCGGTAAAAGAGGGCGATTCGGGCGTAATCGAAAAATGAATACAAAATTATTCCGAAATTTGAATCTCGCCGGTGTTTTTGTTTTGGCGGTGCTGTGCGTTTTCCAATGGCGCAACGAGTCGTGTTTGCGCGGCGAACTGGGCGAGGAACGAAAAAATTCGGGGAAGCTGTCCGCCGACATTGCCGCGCGCGAAAAGGACCTGCAAGCGGCATTGGAGGACACGGCGTTTTTTAAAGACAAATTTTCCTCGGCAAAGGAGGAGCTCGAAACGGTGCGTGAAATGTTACGCGCAGCGGAAACGGCGAATGCGAAATTGGCGGCGGATCGCGACGTGCTGTTGAAAAATGAAGTAATATTGCGCAACGCGGTAAAGGAGCGTGACGCCGTTTTGGAGGAAGCAAAAAAACGGCTGACCGAATTTGCCGCCGGAACGAAGGACTTGACGGATAAGTTTAACGACTTGGCGAAGAAATATAACGGTGTCGTCGGCGCGTTAAACGAAACGCGCCGGCAGTTACTCGAGTCGCGCGAAGCCGAGAATGAAACGCGCCGGCAGTTGTATAAAGCACTCGGTAAACCGTTACCGCCGGAGACATCCCCGAAAACGGCGGGGAAATAGCTTGTCCGTCGGCGATTGCCGGCCGACCGCGGCGGCGCCGTTAAAAACCTTGCGCGATGCCGCCGGTTCTTCATTTTTTCCCGCTTCTTTAAACGACTTTTCCCGATGTCTCTTTTTTCGATCTTTAAGCTTTTTTCCGGCCGCCATCATCGCCGCTTTGTGCGTCAATGCATGCCGACCGTGCGGCGCATCAATCAACTGGAAAAGTCTTACCAAGAGCTTTCCGAGGAGCAACTCAAAGCCAAGACGGCGGAGTTTATGGAGCGTCATAAAAACGGCGAATCGCTCGAAAAGCTTTTGCCGGAAGCGTTTGCTGTCGTGAAAAACGCCGCCCGCCGGCTTTGCGGCACGGAACACGTCGTTTGCGAACACACGCTCAAATGGGAAATGATTCACTATGACGTGCAGCTCATCGGCGGCATCGCGTTGCACGAACGGCGCATTGCGGAAATGGCCACCGGCGAGGGCAAGACGCTCGTCGCCACGCTGCCGCTTTATCTGAACGCGCTTTCCGGCAGAAATTGCCACATCGTCACGGTCAACGACTACCTTGCGCGTCGCGACGCCGAATGGATGGGTTACCTTTTTAATTATCTCGGACTCACGGTCGGGTGTATTCAAAACCATATGCACTCCGAGGAACGTAAGGTCGCTTACGGCAGCAATATCACCTACGGAACGGCTTCGGAATTCGGTTTCGATTACCTGCGCGACAACGGCATGGCCGGCAGCAAAGAAGAGCAGGTGCAGAAAGATCATTTTTACTGCATCGTCGATGAAATCGACTCCATCCTCATCGACGAAGCGCGCACGCCGCTCATCATTTCCGGCCCCGTGCAGGAGGAGCGCGAGGCGCCGTTTGCGCAGTTCAAGCCGGCGATTCAAGAGCTTGTTTCGAAGCAGGGTCGTCTTTGCACGCGGCTCATTACCGAGGCACGCGCCGAGATGGAAGCCGGTGCCGGCGACACGCAGTCCGCGCTCGAAAAAATGCTTCAGGTGCAGATGGGGATGCCGCGCAACAAGCAGCTTTTGAAAATGATGGAAAACGGAACATGGCGTAAGGCGCTCGACAAGTTCGACGCCGAAATGCACTCCGATTTCAACAAGGTGAAACGCCACCGGCTTAAAGAGCAGCTTTATTACTCGATTAACGAAAAGCAGCACGAAGCCGACCTCACGCAACTCGGGCGCGACACGCTCCGGCCGGACGATCCCGATGCGTTTGTGCTGCCGGATTTGCCGGCGATTTTCGTGGACATCGACCGCGATACGGCATTGCCGGCGGAAGAACGCGCCGAGAAGAAACAGTCCGCCGAAAACCTTTTCGTCAAAGTCAGCGAGGAAATTCACACCATCTCGCAACTCGTCCGAGCCTACGCGTTGTTTGAGCGCGACGTGAACTACGTCGTCCAAGACGGCAAGGTTATGATTGTGGACGAAAACACCGGCCGTATCATGCCGGGGCGCCGGTGGAGCGACGGACTGCACCAAGCCGTGGAAGCCAAGGAAAACGTCAAAATCGAAAAAGAGACGAAAACCTACGCGACCATCACGATTCAAAACTATTTCCGGCTTTACGAAAAACTCTCCGGCATGACCGGCACCGCCGAAACCGAAGCCGCCGAGTTTAATGACATTTACCGCCTCGGCGTCGTCGCAATTCCGACGAATAAGCCGTGCATTCGCATCGACGAAAACGACATCATTTTCAAAACGCGCCGCGAAAAATACAACCACGCCATCGAGGAAATTCAGGAAGCAAGCAAGCGCGGCCAACCGGTGCTCGTCGGCACCGCAAGCGTCGATGCCTCCGAAACGCTCAGCCGGATGCTCAAGCGCGCCGGCATTGCGCACCAGGTGCTCAACGCGAAAAATCACGCCATCGAAGCCGATATCGTCACCGGTGCCGGTCAACGCGGCGCGGTCACCATCGCGACGAACATGGCCGGTCGCGGCACCGATATTCGTCTCGGCGAAGGCGTGAAAGAGCTCGGCGGCCTTTACGTGCTTGGCACCGAGCGTCACGAATCCAGGCGCGTGGACCGGCAGTTGCGCGGCCGTTGCTCGCGCCAAGGCGATCCCGGCAAATCAAAATTTTTGGTTTCGCTCGAAGACGACCTGATGCGCTTGTTTGCGAACGCCGGGCCGATTTCGCGGTTGTTGGAAAAATCTTTTAAGGAAGGCGAGCCGCTCGAACACCCGTTGCTTAACCGTTCCATCGGTACCGCGCAAAAACGCGTCGAAGGCCAAAATTACACGATTCGCAAACGCCTGCTCCAATACGACGACGTGCTCAACCGGCAGCGCGAAATTATTTACGGACTCCGCAATCAGGCGCTTCGCGACGCCAACCCGCGCGCGTTGTTATTCGGATTCATCGCCGACGAAATCGCCACGCGCCTCGAACCGCTTTTCCCGGACAAAGACGCCAAACCGGACGATGCGTCGCTTGAAGAGTTTCTCGGCCGGTTGCGCACGACTTGCCCGATTCACGTCGAATGCGATGAAATTCGCGGACTCGATGCCGACGCGATTCGCAAAAAGCTCATTGAAAAAATCGAACTCTTTTACAAAGAACGCCAAGACAACGTGCCGGAAGACCGGCTCGTTGACATGGAGCGCTACATCATCAGTCGCGGCATCGACAAGAATTGGCAGGATCACTTGACCGAGATGGAAGAGCTTCGCCGGAGCGTCGGCCTGCGCGGCTACGCGCAAAAGGATCCGCTCAACGAATACAAAAACGAAGCGTATTCCTATTTTGAAGCGATGATGGGACGCGTGCGCGGCGAAATTTTTACCGGCATATTCCGCGTGCAAATCGTTTCCAATCAGGATGAGATTCAGCAACTCATTCAACGCATTCAAAGCATGGCCGTCACGACAGGCCCGGAGGACGCGCCGCAGACACTCGCGGAATCCGTGAAGGAAGATGAGCGCGCCGAAGCGGAAGCGGCCGCCGCGCCGCAACCGGGCATTACGATTCGCCGCGAATATCCGAAAATCGGACGCAATTCTACCGTGCGGATTCGAAAGGGTTTGGATACGCAGCAATTAAAATGGAAAAAAGCCGAAGCGCTTATTCGCGAACAAGGCTGGGAGCTCGAGGAAATTCTCGAAGAAGCGTAACGAAAAACGCCGGCGGAAACGCCGGCGTTTTTTTCAAAAATCGCGCATTCGCGAATCAATGATCAGCGTCACCGGCCCGTCGTTTACGAGGGCGACATCCATCATCGCGGCAAATTTGCCGGTCGGCACCGGTTTGCCGAGACGGGCGCTCAGCGTTTCGGCGAAATCAAGGTAGCGCCGTTCCGCGTCTGCCGGCGGCGCGGCGCGGTTGAACGACGGTCGTGCGCCCTTTTTCAAATTGCCGAAAAGCGTGAATTGGCTGACAACGAGCGCATCGCCGGCGATGTCGCCGAGTGCCGGATTCATGCGCCCGCCGGCATCTTCAAAAACGCGCAGCTTGACGATTTTATCCGCCAGCCACGCGACGTCGTCCGCAGTGTCGCCGGTTTCAACGCCGAGTAAAATCAGCAAACCGCGCCCGATTTTGCCGACGACTTCGCCGGCGACGGTTACCGATGCGCTTTTGACGCGTTGGACGACGGCGCGCATTTTATCGGGACGTTTTTTTTGAAAAAAGTTTTCTCGCCAGATGTTTGCCCGGGTAGCCTTTCAAGATCCAGAAACGCCGCTTGCCGTTAAACGCTTCGAGAAAGCGGCGCTTTTCTTCCGGCAACGGCTCCGAGCAAAGCCGCTTCCAAGCTTTGCAAACGGCGGAGTTATCCGTGTCTTTGAGCAATTTCCTCAAAAACGGCGGCACGAACTTCAACGAAATTGCCGACTGGAAATCGATGAAGTGCGGCATGCCGTCATTGCCGGCGAGCACGTTGCCCATGTTGCGCAAGTCGAGATGGACAAGGCCGCGCGCGTGCATTCCGGCGATGCGTTTTTCCATCTCGGAGAAAAATGCCGGCGGGAATTTCTTGCCGATTGATTCGAGGTGCGTGAGTGAATCGCCTTCAATGAAATCGTAGGCAACCGCGAGCGGGGAGAGGCGGATGACGTTTGAGACCATGCCCGGCAGTCCGTTAAGCCGCATCAGCGAGGTGTATTCCCGGTTTGCGAAAAATCGGCCGAGCGTTACGCGCACCGGCAGCGGACAATGAGTGAAATCTTTTATCGTCAGGTTTAACGCGTCGTCCTTGTAGCGAAAAACGATCGCATTGGCAAATAATCCTTTATTTACGAGCGTTAAGCGGGATGCGTCAAAGTGCCTGTCGGGAAAGCGGGCGGAAAGGTTTTTTAAAATGTGTTGTTCGGGAGGCATGGTCTGACGGCGCATTGTCGCGTGACGAAAAACGCGAAAACAGTTCCTCCCGAACACAAGCAAAATTCGGCACGCCGGCAAGATTATGTGAGGCGTTTCATTTGTCCTTTGCCGTTGCCGGCGCGAAAAATCAGTTTTGCCCCAAATGCATCAAGTTGCCCCATTCCTTGGTCAACGCACGGTCATTTTTTTCAGATTCCCTGTCCCAGCGCGCGAGTTGATCCCAAAATTTTGACGAATGGTTCATTTCGCGCGTATGCGCCAATTCGTGCAAAATGACGTAATCTTGCAGTGCCGGCGGAAGCAAAAGCAGGCGCCAGTTGAGCGAAATCGTGCCGTTGCCGGAGCACGAGCCCCAACGGCCGCGCTGATTGCGAATGCTGACGCGTTTGAATGCCGCGCCGGTCTCCCGGCCCCAATGCGCGGTGCGCGCCGGCAATGTTTTTGTCGCGAGCGCGCGCAAAAGATTTTGCAGGTCGTTTTCCCGGTGTTCGCCGCCCCGGTGCCGGAAGATGACAAGCTCTTCGCCTTCGCGGAAAACAAAAAACGGACGCGCCTGCGTTTCGGATATTTCGAGGATGCAGATTTTTCCGGCGACCGTTACCCAAGGAAATTTTTCAAGATGCGCGGCAATCGTCGATGCCGGCTTCGCGGCGGCGAGCGCGCGCAAAATCCACGCCGATTTTTCGCGAATGAATCGCGCGGCGTTTTCCCGGTGTGTGCCGCGCGGGAACGAAAGGCGGACGTTGCCGGTGCTCCCGACCGTCAACCGCAGCCCGCGCGCATGCGGTGAGAAGACCAACTTCACCGGCAGACGCGCAACGCCGTCCGGCGTGTTTATTTCAAAAGAATCAACGGAATCGGGCATGGGTGAAAATCGAGTTCCGGCGCGCTATTTCGCGGCGGACTCAATTACGCGGACTGTGTGCCGGCGGAGCGCGCTTTCGGGGTCGATGCCGGCTTCGCGGCAGGCGGCAACGAGCGCGAAGAGCGCGCTGCCGGCGCTTGCTTCGGTTAAAGTTTCCGCGAGTTTTTTGATTTCGCCGGCATTGACAGTGTCGCCGGGATTCAGGTTTTTTTTGCGCACGGTTTTGTAAACGTCGCGCGCCTTGAGTATCGCCGAAAGGGTCGGGGGCAGTTCTTTGAACGGGCCGGCCGGAGCGGTTGCGGCGTGCGACGAATGCTTCTTTTCCTTGGATTTAATTTCGTCCCACTGCTTCAGCACGGCGTCGGTGTTTTTTGCGTCGGCGTCGCCGAAAACGTGCGGATGCCGCCGGATCATTTTCTCGTTAACGTCGTGCGCGACATCTTCGAAGTTAAAATGCCCCGCTTCGGCCGCCATCTGCGCGTGCATGACGACGTGCAGGAGCAAGTCGCCGAGTTCCTCGCGCATGTGCGGCTTGTCGTCGCGGTCAACGGCTTCGAGCAATTCGGCGACTTCTTCGACAAGGCAGTCGCAAATGGATTTGTGCGTTTGTTCGATATCCCAGGGGCAGCCGCCCGGGGCGCGTAATCGGGCGACGGTGGCGATCAGTTCGTCAATGGCAGGCATGCCGGAAAAGAAAGATTCCTAATTCGAAAATCACAAATGCCAAATAGCGCGTAAATCCCGATAACAAATTCCGGCGACGTGCCGGCGCGATCCCTGCGCTTTTGGGATTTTGAGTTTTTCCGGTCGGGATTTATTTCGGATTTGAGATTTTCGAATTAGGAATTTTGTTCGCCGGATGCCCGAAAGTGCCGTGTTGCTGCTCAATCTCGGTTCGCCGAAATCCTGCGAGGTCGGCGATGTGCGTGATTATCTGCGCGAGTTTCTCGGCGACGAACGTGTGCTCGACGGCAGCGCGCTGAAACGCTTTCTGCTTTTGCACGGCGTTATCCTCCGGCGCCGGCCGGCAAAGTCCGCGGCGGCTTACAAAAAAGTTTGGACGCCGGAGGGCGCTCCCTTGCTCGCGATTACGGAACGTCTGCGCGCGGCGCTTGAAACGGCGTCCGGGGTTCGCATTTACGCGGCGATGCGCTACGGCGAACCGTCCTGCCGGCAAATTGTCGCGCGGATGAAAAAGGACGGCGTCCGGCGCGTTTTCGTCATCCCGCAATATCCGCATTACGCGATGTCGAGTTACGAGACGGCTGTCGTTTGCGCGCGGGAAGCTTTTTCAAAACAAGCGCCGGCGATCGAAACGGTTTACATGCCGCCGATGTATCGGGATTCCGGATACATCGGCGCGCTCGTCGAGTCGGCAAAAAGTTACCTCGAAAAACCGTTCGACAAACTGCTTTTTTCCTATCACGGCGTCCCGGTGCGGCATTTGCGAAAAAGTGATCCGACGCGCATGCATTGTATGGTTACCGGCAATTGTTGTTCCGGCGAAAGCCCGGCGCACGCGACCTGTTACCGGTATCAATGTCTGGAAACGATGCGGCATTTTATCGCGGCCGCCGGCGTTCCTGCGGAAAAGTGCGCCGTGTCTTTTCAGTCGCGGCTCGGGCGAGAAGAATGGCTGCGGCCCTACACCGACGAGACATTGCGCACGTTGCCGGCCGCCGGTGCGAAGCGCCTGCTCGTGATCTGCCCGGCATTTACCGCGGATTGCTTGGAGACGCTCGAAGAAATTGCGGTTGAGGGCCGGCACGCTTTTCTCTCCGCCGGCGGCGAATCGTTTGAACAAATTCCGTGCCTGAACGACAATCCGGCATACGTGCGGTTTTTGACGGAAAAAATCACCGGAAATTTTAACGAAAAACAATGAACACGCCCCGTTTTATTTTAGCGTCGGCCTCGCCGCGCCGCCGTGAATTGCTGGAAAAACACGGGCTTTCTCCGGAAATAATTCCGGCCGGCGTCATCGAGCACGAAGACCCGAATTCGTGCCCGCGCGAGATGGTCCGGCATAACGCGACGCTCAAAGCGCGCGAAGTTGCCGGCCGATTCCCGGACGCGCTCGTGCTCGGTGCGGACACCACGGTGGCGATTGACGATGTTGTTTTGAACAAACCGGCGGATTTGGCCGACGCGCGCGCGATGTTGAAAAAGCTCTCCGGTCGCGAACACACGGTTTTTACCGGCGTTTGCCTGGCTTGGAAAAATGCCGGCCTCGAGGAGTATTTTTGCGAAACGAGCCGGGTTGTTTTTAACCGTCTTTCGGACAATGATATCACGCGTTATTTTTCCCGCGTGAACCCGCTCGATAAGGCCGGCGTTTACGGCATTCAGGAAGGGCGCGACATTATCATTGCGCGTTTTGACGAGCCGGTCTCAAACATCATGGGATTGCCGGCGGAGCGTGTTGCCGTGCGCGTGCGGGAGCTTCTAAAACGCCCGGCATAAAACCCCGGCATCCCGCGCACACGTTCGAAACCGATTGAGCGGCAACGCCACCCGGGGTGTGAAAAATCCCTGCGGAGCAATTAAAGGCTCGACAAACGAAGGAAATTCGGTCAATTTCGCCCTTCCTCCCCGCATTGTGGAAACGCACGGGGGAATTCTTGTTTTTCAAAAGAAACGAAATATGGCCGAAAAAATCCTCCAAACGAAAAGAAACCTTAAGCCGTCTTTTGCTTATCTCATCGAGAAAAAGCGCGACGGCGGTGAATTTACCGATGAGGAAATTCGGCATATCGTGGATTCGATTATGGATCGCGCCATGCCGGACGCGCAGCAGGCGGCATTGGTGATGGCGATTTTCTTCAAGCAGATGACGGCGCAGGAAACGGCCGTGCTTGCCGAGGAAATGAAACTCTCCGGCGAGACAATCGACCTCGATAAAATCAACCGCCCCAAAATCGCCAAAGTTTCCACCGGCGGCGTCGGCGACAAAACGACCATGGTGCTTTCCGCGCTCGCGGCAGCCGCCGGCGTCGTCATGCCGGGCATGAACGGCAAAGACGAGGAATTCGCCATTTCCACCGTCGATAAAATTTCCGGCATCCCCGGCGTTAAAACAAAGGCTTCGATCAAGGATCACGTCGCGCAACTCGCGAAAGTCGGCTGTTCCATCATCGAGCAATGCAAGGAAATCGCACCGGCGGACGATTTGCTTTACACGCTCCGGCAAAATACGGCGACCATTCCCAGCCTCCCGCTCATCACCGGCAGCATTCTTTCGAAAAAACTCGCCGAAGGTTGCGACGGGCTCGTCGTGGACGTCAAGTGGGGCAACGGGTCGTTCATCCGCGACGAAGAGCAGGCCATGCAGCTGGCGCGCACGATTACCCGCGTGGCGCGCAGCATGAACCGCCGTTGCGTCGCCCTTGTCACGGACATTAACCAGCCGCTCGGCAACGCGGTCGGCACGGCGCTTGAAGTGCGCGAGGCGGTCGAATTGCTGAAAGGCGAGGGACCGGACGATTTGAAGGAGCTTGTCTTGAAACTCGGCATGGAAATCGTGCGTCTTGCCGGTGTCGCCGGCAGCACGCTGTCGGCAAAACAAACCGTTGAAAAGCACCTCAAAGACGGCTCGGCGCTCGCGAAATTCAAGGAAATGATTGCCGCTCAGGGCGGAAAAACGGATTGGATCGATAATCCCGAAAAATTCCCGAAGGCGCAATACGTGCGCAAATTGCCGGCGCCGAAGCGCGGTTATGTTCACACGATTGACGCCGGCAAAATCGCCCGCGGCGTGCAGTTGCTTGCCGCGAAAAAAGACGGCTCGTTTGATCCCGCCGTCGGTATCACGGATATCCGGAAAGTCGGAACGCAGGTGAAACAGGGCGAGGCGCTCATTATGATTCACTATAACGACGAAGCGCGCATGGAGCTGGCGTTGTCTTACTTCCGCGACGCTTACCGTCTCGCGCCGAAACGTCCGAAGGATATTATTCTCGTGAAAGATCGCGTGGCTTAACACGCGGCAGACCAAAAAAAGCGGCGTAAAACGCCGCTTTTTTTATTGTTGAAACAACATCTCCACGGAATTCTTCAATGACTCGCCGGCGGAAAAAACGCCGTTTTTCCCGGCAACGAGCAACCCGCGTTTTACGGCGTTCGCACGGGCTGTTTTATTCGGAGACGCTTTGACGAATTTTATACCGGTCCCGTTGCCCGGAGCGATTCTCAACGGTGTCCAGCGCACCGGTAAACCGTGCCCGGCGCAGTCGATTTTCCAACCGGCGATTTTTTCCGATTCCGAAATTTTTCCGGCGATGAGCGCCGGGTTTTCCGTGACGAACGTCGGTATCCGGTTATCGGATACAAAAACGCTCAACGCGATTTCTTCGTTTTTTAACAACGGCGCCAACGCCGGCGTTTTCCCCGTCGCGATCCCTTGGCGCAAAAAGGGAAGCGGGTCAGTGCCGACGAGGTTGAATCCGTTGCAGTTTCCGTGCTTGTTCGGCGTGTCGAAATCCTTTTGCCGCGCATACCATGCGTCGAATTTTCGGCTCAAAAACAAGCCGACTTCAAAATGCAGATGGGCGCGTTCTTTTGCAAATCCGCGGGCGTTGTCGGAGCGCCCCATCATGCCCAGCTCGGTGCCGGCCTGCACGGACGCGCCCGTTTTCAGCTTTGGCGAAACGGAGCGCAG
>JAVBUU010000134.1:0-3371 GCA_031555005.1 Opitutales bacterium
GGTGAGGAAATGCACGGTGCGCCCTTGCGCGCGTTGAAAGCGGGAAATGACGTCGGTGAGCACTTTTTCGTAGGCGTGTCCGAGGTGCGGCGCGCCGTTGGCGTAATCGATCGCGGTCGTGATGTAAAAGGGCTTGCTCATCTTTTTCGGGAAAAGCGGGGTATGATGCGAAATCCGGCACCGGCGGCAAGGACGCTTTGCGCGCGAGGCGGATAGGAGGTAAAGAGCGGATCGGAAAAAAGTCCGATTTTAACGAAAAAAAATATTGCGCACCGATTTTCCGGGAACATGAAATGCCTGCATTATGGGTTACTCGTTTCTGATTGCCGATATTCCTCACCGGCTCGAAGCAAAATTTATCGACGCCTTGTTGCTTATTTGTGCTGTTGCGCCGTCGGGCTTTATTTGGAAAAAAGGAATTTTACGGCACGACTATACTTGCACCGAAATTGAGGAGAAGTTGCTGCTGACGTCGTTGGCGTTGATTGCGCTGCTGTTTGTTGTTCAGGTGTTTTTCCTGGCGAAGTGGTCGCAGACCGTCGGCAAACGGTGCGCACGCATAAAAATCGTGCGGCGTAACGGAATGCCGGCGAGCGCGTTTCGCGTCATTTTTATCCGCGAGTTTCTTGTTTGGCTGATCGGGATTGTGCCGATTGTCGGGCAGGTGTTTCTGGTGGCGGATTTTTGTTTTCTCTTTCGCGACGGCCGGCGTTGCCTGCATGATTATATTGCCGATACGACGGTGAAGCAGGTGTTGGATTAGGCCGGCACTTTTACGGAAACGCGGTGTTATCTCCGGCATCATGTTGAATATCGGAGTGCTCGGCGCGGGTTTGATGGGAATGACGCATCTTGATGCGTATGCGAAAATTCCGGGCGTGCGCGTCGTCGCCGTCGCGGATCAAAAATTTTCCGACCCGAACGCGGCTGCCGGTCGCGCGAGCGACATTGCCGGGCAGTCGTCCGGCAGTTTTGATTTTTCGACGGTAAAAAAATACGCCGATGCCGGGGAGTTGATAAACGACCCCGAGGTGCAGGCGGTCGATATTTGCACGCCGACGCTCGCGCACAAGGAATGTGCGCTCGCCGTGATTCGGGCCGGCAAATCGTTGCTTGTGGAAAAACCGCTGGCGCGCACGGCCGCCGATGCCCGCGAAATCGTGCAGGCCGCGAAGGCCGCCGGCGTCGTGCTCATGCCGGCGCACTGCATGCGGTTTTGGCCGGGCTGGGATTTTTTGAAAACGGCAGTCGTCGATCGGCGTTTCGGCGCGGTGCAAAGCGCGTCGTTCACGCGCATCGGCCCGAAGCCGCCGTCGCCGTTTTTTAACGACGGCAAGGCCTGCGGCGGATCGCATCTTGATTTGCACATTCACGACACGGATTTCGTGTTGCATCTTTTCGGCATGCCTGCGGCGGTCACGAGCCAAGGGCGTATCGGCGAAAGCGGCGCGGTCGAGCACACGCTGACGCGGTATCATTTTGAAGACAAAAACCTGTTCGTCGTCGCCGAAGGCGCTTGGACGCGCGGCGCGGAACAGCGGCCGTTCGAGATGCGCTACGTTGTCGCGTTTGAGCGGGCGACCGTTGTTTTTAACCTTGCCGCGACGCCGGTGATGCAAATTTACCGCGCCGGCGAATCGCCGGAGCCGGTCGTTTTGCCGGCGGAACTCGGTTATGCCGGAGAAGTTGCGGAATTTGCGCGCTGTGCGTCAGCCGGCAAAAATTCGGAAGTCGTCCCTGCAGAGGACGGATTTCGCGCGCCGGAAATCATCGAAGCCGAGTTGCGAAGCATCGAAACCGGGGCAACCGTCTTGCTGAGATAAAGGAGGATTTTTTATGTTTTCGCAAAAAATGTCGCAGCTTGCGGTGTGCAGTTGGTCGGGTTGGCCGGATTCGCCGGAAACGCTTATCGGGCGGCTCGAAAAAATCGGACTCCGGCGCATCCAACTCGCGTTCGATCCGCTCATCGACAAACCCGCGTGGAAAAACACGCCGACGCTTTTGCGCGATGCCGGCATCAAAGTCGTTTCCGGCATGTTCGGCACCGCGCTCGAGGATTATTCGACGCCGGCGACGATTCGCGAGACCGGCGGTCTCGGCCCCGACGCGGCTTACGAAATTATCCTGAAACGCATTCCGCAATACTGCGCGTTGCTCGACACGTTCGGGCTCGATAAAATCAGTTTTCACGCCGGTTTTATTCCGCACGCGCACGGCGCGGCGCGCGCGAAAATGACGCAGCGGCTCGGGCGCATCGCCGATCTGTTCGACGATCACGGCAAACAGTTGTTGCTCGAAACCGGGCAGGAAACCGCCGAGACGCTCGAAACCCTGCTCGACGAACTCGCGCGCCCGAATCTCAAAGTGAATTTTGATCCCGGCAACATGCTGCTTTACGGCATGGGCAATCCGAGCCTCGCGTTGCAGATTCTGATGCCGCGCGTCGCGCAGCTTCACGTCAAGGATGCGATTCCGTCCGGCGACCCGGAAGTCTGGGGCGAGGAGAAACCCGCCGGCGAAGGCTGCGTGGACTGGCTGCGTATTTTCGGCATTTTGAGCGAAGCGCGTTTCACCGGTAATCTTGTGATCGAGCGCGAATGCGGCGACGATCCCGCGGGGGAAATCCGGCGCGCGACGAACTTTTTGTCGAAGCTTTTGAAGCCGTAGTTTTCGTTACGAGACCAGGCCGTTTGCCGGCGTTTTCGCGCCGGGCTCAGGTTGCCAGAGCGGCAAACTTTCCCAATTCGCCGGCGCGCCCGTCATTTTGAGCGAGAGGCACGGACCTTCGGGAAATTTTTTCAGCAACGCGGTCGTGGTTTCGACCCACAGCCCGCGATAATTCATCTTGCTCAAAACGTAAGTCACCAGCGCGAGCGTGGCGTAGGCGCGCGCGCCGGGTTCTTTGACGCCGCGTTCGCAAAGATGTTTCAGCACCGGGATTTCGCCGCGGCAGGGCAGGCGGGGTTGTTCGATAAGATGCCTGTTCCAGAGCCGGCTGTGGTGCGCGCAGACGTTGCGGACGTAGTTGAAACTGCGAAGCCAGCTCGCGAAAACGTTCGGGTCTTCGACGCCGTATTCGCGCGAGACGACTTGTTGATCCGGCACTTTCATGCCGGCAAAAAACCGTGACAGCAGGCCGAAATCCCAAATTTCGATGGCGACCCAAATCGGAATGCGTTGGCCGTATTTTTCAATGAACCGCCGGACGAAATCCTCCTGGTCGTTGCGTAAAAGCAGGTGCCGGTATTTTTCGATCCAAACCTGATACCAGGATTTGCCGCGCCGGCTGCTTTCCCGGGAGACGAAATTGGTGTTGAGGCAGTGCGGGTTTTCGTGCGCGAAGGGGTCTTTTTCGCCCAGATGGTGCGCCA
>JAVBUU010000125.1:0-6917 GCA_031555005.1 Opitutales bacterium
TCGCGACCACGCGCCGGAACGGAAAATTTCAGCCTTCGTGTCGATCATGCAAGGCTGCGACATGCGCTGCGCCTACTGCATCGTCCCGAAAACACGCGGTGCCGAACGCGCCCGCCCCATGGACGACATCGTCGAAGAGGTACGCGAGCTCGCCGCCGCCGGCACGAAAGAAATCGTCCTGCTCGGCCAAATCGTGAACCGCTACGGCCGGCGTGAATTTCCGACCGTTGCCGGCAAAAGTCCGTTCGTGCAGCTGCTCGAAAAAGTCCACGAGGTCCCCGGCATCGAGCGCATTCGCTTCACCAGCCCGCATCCGGTGGGCTTCCGCCAAGATCTCATCGATTGTTACCGCGACCTGCCGAAGCTCTGCGAATACATCCATTTTCCGATGCAAAGCGGCTCGGATCGCGTTCTGGAAAAAATGCGCCGGCCTTATACGCGCGAAAAATTTTTGCGCATCGTCGAGGCGCTTCGCGTCGCGCACCCCGGCATGTATTTCTCGACCGACGTCATCGTGGGATTTCCCGGCGAGACCGAAGAAGATTTTGCCGAAACCGTGTCGCTCTTTGACGAAGTGAAATTCGACATGGCTTTTATTTTTAAATACTCCGTGCGCACCGGCACCGAGTCCGAGGCCATGGGCGACAACGTCTCGCCGGAAATAAAAGACCGGCGAAACAAAATCTTGTTGGAGCACCTGGAAAAATTTTCCGTCGAACGCAACCGCGCGCTCGTCGGCACCGTACAGGAAGTGCTTGTCGAAGGCCCGGCGCGCAAAGGCGACGGCGTCTTTATGGGACGCAATCGCGGCAGCCGAAAAATCCTTTTCCCCGGCAACGCCGGCATGATCGGAAAATTAATTTCCGTGCGTATCCAAAAAGCAACGACAACGATTGTCTTCGGCGAAGTTGTGTGAGGCAAAACCGCGCGCGCCGCTTCTCAGCCGGCACGCATGACCGCTTACACCAACTTCAAACCGTAAGGCGACGGCTCGCCGGCAATGTGCCGCCGGATTGTTTCTAAATATTCGTCGCGGAATTTAGGCACGGCGGATTGCACCGGCCACGCGACCGCTTCGCCGTGCGCGCAAATCGTCCGACCGGCAACTTGATCGGCGATGTCTTTCAACATCGGCACGTCCTCTTCGCGACCGCCGCCGGCGGCGATGCGCTTCGTAATGCGCGAGAGCCAAAGCGAGCCTTCGCGGCACGGCGTGCATTGGCCGCAGGTTTCGTGCGCGTAAAACGCGTTCAAGTTCGCGAGTGCCTGCACCATTTCCACGGAGTCGTCCATGACGATTGTGCCGCCGGTGCCGAGTCCGGTGCCGCACGCGGCAATCGAGTTTGCGTCGAGCGGAATGTCTTCGAGCGCCCAATCAAATTCGGTGCCGTTCGGCAATTTGCCTTTGAAGCGTTCGCCGAATTTCAAAATTTTCGTGGACGAGCCGCCGGGGATTATCGCCTTGAATTTGCGCCCCGGCAACGGGCCGCCGCACAAGTCGTAGAGCAGCTCGCCGAAGGTCGCTTTACCGGCTTCGATTTCGTAAAGTCCCGGCCGCGCGACGAGTCCGCTCACGCCCCAAATGTGCGTGCCGGAATCGCCGGGGACGCCGATTTTCGCGTATTCCGCGCCGCCGATTTTCACGATGTGCACGACATGCGCCATCGTCTCGGCGTTGTTCACGATCGTCGGGCAATCGTAGAGGCCGAGCACCGCCGGAAAATACGGCGGCTTGATGCGCGGGTAGCCGCGTTTGCCTTCGAGCGATTCGATGAGGCCGGTTTCTTCGCCGCAAACGTAGCAGCCGCCGCCGCGGTGGACGACGATTTCCACCGAGTAATCGGAGCCGAGAATTTTATCGCCGCAGAAATTTTTCGCCTTCGCTTCGGCGATGGCGCGTTCGAGGATTTTCGCGCCGTGTTGAAATTCGCCGCGAATGTAGATGAAGGCTTGCTTGGCCTGAATCGCGTAGGCCGAAATGAGCGTGCCTTCGATGAGTTGGTGCGGGTCTTTGTAAATGATCTGCCGGTCTTTGTAGGTGCCGGGTTCGGACTCGTCGGCGTTGACGACGAGGTAAACCGGTTTGCCGGATTTGCGGTCGAGGAAGCCCCATTTTACGCCGCACGGGAAGCCGGCGCCGCCGCGTCCGCGCAGACCGGAAATTTTCACTTCATCGCAGATTTCCGACGGCGGTCGCGCGACGGCTTTTTTCAACGATTCGTAACCGCCGTGCTTCAAATAGCAGTCGATGTCGGTCGTGTAACCGGGTTGGGTCAAATTTGCGTAAACGATGCGGCGTTCTTGGGCGGCCATGAAAAAAAGTAAGAATTAAGCATTAAGAATTAAGAAGTGCGCCGGCGGAAACAAAAAAATACCGCCGGCAGCTCAAAGATTATCGCGTTTCGCCGGGATTTTTTCATGCGAGTCAATACCGGCAAAGGCGCTTCAAGCATGAAGAAAAGCCCGTTTTCTCCGCAGATAAAATTAATTTCATGCGCGCCGAATACGCCGGTTTTTAAAATTTTCCGGCGTAATAACGCTCTCATCTCTAAGTTACGGTTAAAACCTTTTGAAATTAACCGGTAAGTTTGGTGATTAACCGGAGAAATTTCACAACGCATAACGGCGATTACGCAAAACCGTCTTCAATGCGTAATCGCCGTTATGTCAAAATCGCCGCGATGCCGGGCGATCCGGTTGTTCATCCGCCTCGAACGGCGAAAAGAACAAGGGCTTATTTTGCCGGCGTTGCTTCCGGAGCGGAAGCCGCCGCGGGCGCTGCTTCTGCCGGAGCCGGGGTTACTTCGGTCGCCGGAGCCGGAGCGACTTCGGTCGCTGCCTCAGGAGCCGGTGCCGCCGGAGCGACTTCGGTCGCCGGAAGCACCGCTTTCTTTTTGCCGACGAATTTCCATCTGACGCACGGGCGCGTTTCTGTTTTTTCGGCAGTATCGTCGCCGACGATTTCCAAGATGTCTCCGCGCTTCAACAACTCGGCGAGGCCGACGGCCTGCTCCGGCGCATAAAAGTCCCGGCTGATTTTTAATTCCCCCGTCGGCGCAAGGAAAACCAGCATAAAACGGTCCTGCTCACCGGTGATGCCGTTTTTGGAAGCGAAATAAATTTCAGGCAAAATCGTTTTTCCCCAATAATTGGCAAAACCGTTGTAGGAAAACATCGTTCCGTTTGAGGCGAATGCGATTTCCGGCTTTTCTCCCGTTTTTTCGTTATCCGAACATTTCGCCCAAAGCCCGATAAGAGCATCGTCTTCCGGAATATCGGTTTGGTATTCGGCAGCGGGAGGCGATGAATGCCCGCAGCCTTGAAGCCCGAAACCGGCGATTAATCCAAATAGCAGAAACGTGATTTTTTTCATGAAGCAAAAAATACTGAGGTTAAAAAAAATTTTCGCAATGCGTAACAATCGGCCCCCGCGTTTTATCGCAGCAAAAACACAAAATAGACGCACGTTCCGGCAAGCAACGCGCCGGCAACGATCCCGCCGGCAAGGCGCGCGCTCAGGCTGCGGTGCGCCGGCGTCCAACGTCCGTAAATCCAACATGCGAACGCGATCACCGCCAGCCCGAGGAAAATATCCCGCAAAGTGCCGCCGTCGAAGCGAGTCCCCTCCTCTGCCTGCCCCGCAAGCACCCACAAGAAAAACAAAACCGTGCCGAACAGCAAAAACGACAACCCCTGCTTTAACGACTCCATCCATTCGCCGGGCTTCGGCAAAAACTTCAACAATGCCGGCGCGAACGAGAGCGCCAAATACGGTGCCGCAAGTCCGAGGGCGATTGCCGTGAAAATCGCGTAAGATTCCGCGACCGGCATCGTGAGCGCTGCACCGAGCGCCGGCGCCAAAAACGGCGCCGCGCAGGGCGTGGCGATAACCGTCGCCAGCATGCCGGAGAAAAACGAGCCGGCCCGGCCGCGTTTCGACGTCAACTTGCCGCCGATGCCGACCGCGCTTCCGCCGATCTCAAAAACGCCGGCCATGTTCAACCCGAAGACGAGCATCAAAACGGCCATCGCCGTGAGGAATGCCGGATTTTGCATTTGAAAGCCCCACCCGATTTGCTCGCCGCCGGCGCGGACGGCCGCAAGGATCCCTGCGAGTATCCAAAAACCGGTTACAACGCCGACGGAAAAAACGACGCCGTGCAACGCGACCTTTTTCCGGTTTTCGCCGGCTTGTCCGACGAAGCTCATAATTTTCAGCCCGATGACCGGAAACACGCACGGCATCAGGTTCAGAATGATACCGCCGAAAAATCCGAGCACGCTTTTTCCGGCGAGCGAATCGCCGAAAATCCCGTAAACAAAGGAAACGATTTTATCGAAAATCGACGCATCGCCTTCGCCCGGATTTTTGCCGACGACTCCGGCAAGCAGCGCGTCGGCGAAAAGCAGTTCCGGCATGATGACCGGCGGCGCGTTTTTTTTCAAAAACACGTTGAACGGCACCGCCGCGCGCCCGTATTTCGCAAGCTCGGCGGCGATTTCCGGATTCGGCTTCGTCCAATCGGCAACCAGGAAAACGATTCCGCTTTTGCGAAACGCCGCCGCAACTTCCGGGTTCGCGTAAACATGCTTATTCACCTGGCATGTCGCGCACCAACGCGCGGTAAAATCGACGTAAACGGTTTTGCCGGCGTCGAGCAATTCCGTCTGCCTGGCAAGCGTCCAAGGTTGTTTGGCGAGCGCGCCGGTGTCCGGCGTTTCGACGACCGGCAACGCCGGTTCGTCCTCGCCGGCGGAAGCACCGGCGGCGTTAACGCGGGCGACATTGACTTCGAGCGCCTTAGCGCCGGCGTCGCTTTTCAGAAAACTCGTTTCGGCCGTCAGCACGCCGGCAAGCGCAGCGCGACTTTCCGGCAAAGCGTTTTTGACGTCGAAAACAAGAACGCGCGCGCCGGCCTCGTTGCGCGTTGCCGCCGGCGCGCCCGCCGGCACTTGGGCATCGAGCGGAAAAAATAAAAATTTTTCCGATTTTTCCGGCAAAGCCGCCGCGTCGGGCGCTGCCGGTTTCAGGCGAAGAATAATTTTGCCGGGCGCACGCGACGCCGTGATTTGCCAAACGTCCGTTTTGCGCGGCAACGCGGCTTCGGCGGCGGCGAAAATTTCGGCGTTTGCCGGCGCGCTTTTTTCCGACACCGACAGCGTGAGCGACACTTGCGCCTCCTTCGGCACGCAACTCGAATCGTCGCATTCCAAAAAAGAAACTTTGCCGGCAAAGGTGATTTTTTCGCCCGGTTTCGCGTCGCCGGAAATTTTTACCGGAATCAAAATCGTCGTGTCGCCTTCATAGACGAAATTGGAAATGTCGCCTTGCCGGAAAAGTTTCGGCGCCGGCCAACGCCAATCGCCGAACGAGGCGTTTTGAATTTTTTCCCACTCGATTTCCGGCGCGCTGCCGGCATCGCCGGGATTTTTCCAATACGTGTGCCAACGCGGTGCGGACTTCATTCGCAAGCCGAGTCGCAACGATTGTCCCGGCGAAACCGATGCGCAATCCGCGAGCAGCGAAACAGCAGTTTCCGCATTTGCCGGCGCGCAAAACGCGGCGAAAAGAATCGCGAACAGGAGGCGAAAAAAAGTCATTGGTCTTAGTTTTTGTGGTGTTTTTGGAGAGGCTCGCTCAGTCCGTCAATTTCACGCCTTCTCACGGTGATTTTCTTTAATCTTCTCAACTTATGCGGCGTCGCCGGGTTTTTTACCGAACAAAAGACGCAGGCTGTTCAAGCACACGACGACGGTCGATCCCTCGTGCGCGAACACGCCGAGGTAAAGCGGAATGCCGATGCCGATGCTCGAAATCACCATCACCAAAATCGTGCCGAGCGAGATCGCCAAATTTTGTTTGATGATCCGACGCGAGCGCACGCTGAGGTTTCGCGCTTCCAAAAATAGGTTGATTTTGTCGTTCATCAAAACGACGTCGCATTGCTCCAACGCCGCATCCGAACCGCGCGAGCCCATGCCGACCGCGACGTGCGCCGCCGCCAGGCACGGCGCGTCGTTCACGCCGTCGCCGACCATCGCCGTGCGATGCCCCTCGCGTTCAAGGGCGCGAATGTAATTCACCTTGTCCGCCGGTTTCAATCCGGCGCGAATTTCCTGCACGCCGAGGTGCGCGCCGACGTTTTGCGCCGCTTCATTGCGGTCGCCGGTAAGCATCACGGTGCGGATGCCGAGCGTTTTCAACGCGTCGAGTACCGGTTTCGATTCGAGCCGGATTTGATCGCGCAGCAAAATTCGCCCGATGAGATTACCGGCGATCACCCAGACCTCGGAATAATCCGGCGTCGGCTGCGGCAAGTTGTCCGCCCAATCGGCAAGCGGCCCCTGCGTGATGAGTTCGCGCCGCCCGAGCACCACCGGCGAATCGTCGATGCGCCCTTGGACGCCCTGCCCGACCATGTTTTGAAATTGCGCAACCGGTTTTATCGCGACGCTGAACCGTTTCCCGTGCGCGACGATTGCGCGCGCGAGCGGATGCGTGGCGTTGATTTCGAGCGAAACGGCGAACGTCAAAACGTCGTTCTCGCGGCCCGGCGGAAAACTTTCCACGCGTTCGACGGAAAGTTCGCCGGTCGTGAGCGTGCCGGTTTTGTCGAGGGCGACGCAATCGACCGCCGAAAGTTTTTCGATCGCCGCGCCGCCGCGAAACAAAATGCCGTGACGCGCGCCCCACGCGATCGCCGCCAAAATCGCCGACGGGATCGAGAGCACGAGGGCGCAAGGGCTGGCGACGACGAGAAGCGTCATCGCGCGGTAAAACGCGGATTTGGAGCCGTCGCCGGCATCGGTAAACGCCGGCAATCCGAACCCGAGCCACCATACGAAAAACATGCCGGCGGTGAGCCCCAAAATAAGCAGCGTGTAGCGCGTTCCGAATTTATCGGTGAAGCGCTGAC
>JAVBUU010000155.1:0-5566 GCA_031555005.1 Opitutales bacterium
GTGCGCGCAAAACTGCTCGCGTTCCGCGACGCGCAGGCGAAAAGCGTTTTAGAAACGAAACTTTAAAAATTTTCCGCCGCAAAAGAACACAACGAGCGCAAAGATTTAATTTTCTCACGCGGAGGCACGAAGACGCGGAGATGTTAAAAACTTGTTCAAAGTTTTGTATCCTGAAAACAATTACAAAAATCTTTGCGTTCCCTTGCGCTCTTTTGCGCCCGGGCAAAATTCATTCGTGACTTCGCGTCTTCGTGCGAGACCTCAGCAACTTTTCGGCTAAACAAAATTTCGACTTCTCCGTGAACTCCCCTTCCCCGAAAAACTTCCTCCCGCCGCGCCCGGCGACGCTTGCCGACCTGCCGGAAATTCTCGACCTCGCCGACGAACTTTTCCGGCACGACCGGCAATTCGATCCGTCATTGGATTCCGGATACAACCGTTCGCCGGAAGGCACGGCATGGTATAAAGACTCGATTGAAGACAAAGACGCCTGCGTTCTCGTCGCGGAAAACGCCGCCGGCAAACTTGCCGGCATCCTCGTCGGCCGCATGGACGAACCCGCGCCGTGGCGCGCTGTCGGCGGAATGTTGGCGGAATTGGAATTTCTCTGCGTTTCGCCGGAAGCGCGTTCCGGCGGCATCGGCGGCGCGCTCACACGCGCGTTTTCGGACTGGGCGCGTTCGCGCAACGCGAAGCGCATCTGGGTGCGCGTATCCGCCGGCAACACCGCCGGCGTGCGTTTCTACAAACGCGAAGGCTTCGGCGACTACGACACGATTTTGGAACGGATTTTGTAACCCGCACCGGTGCTACCCGAACAGCGCTTCGACGTAAGCATCGACGGAGAACGGTTGCAGGTCTTCCGGTTTTTCGCCGAGGCCGACAAAATATACCGGCAATTTTAACGCGCGATAAATCCCGACCAACGCGCCGCCGCGCGAGGTGCCGTCGAGCTTTGTGATGATCAATCCGGTGAGGCCGAAGGCTTCGTGGAAAACGCGCGCTTGCTCTATCGAGTTCGAGCCGAGCGAGCCGTCCACGACGAGCCACCGGTGATGCGGCGCGTCCGCGTCGAATTTTTGCACGACGCGCCCGAATTTTTTCAACTCTTCCAGCAAATGCCCTTTGGTGTGCAGGCGGCCGGCGGTGTCCAACACGGCGATGTCTTTACTGCGCGCGCGAGCGGCTTGCAGCGTGTCAAAAGCGACGGCGGCAGAGTCCGCGCCGTGTTGGCTCGAGACGAGTTCGATTTTCAGGCGTTCGGCCCAGGTTTGGATTTGGGCGTTGGCGGCGGCGCGGAAGGTGTCGCACGCGCCCAAAATCACGGATTTCCCTTCCTCGTGAAAACGCCACGCGAGTTTCGCGGCGGTCGTGGTTTTGCCGGCGCCGTTGACACCGATGAGCGCGATGACTTCCGGCATGCGCGCCGGGTCGTGTTCGAATTTGCCTTCGGCGCCGGCGAGGACGCGTTGCAAAACGGCGGCGCCGATTTTCGCGGCGTCTTGGCCGCGCAGGTCTTTGTTTTGCCGATAGGCGACGCGGATTTCCTCCAAAATTTCTTCCGTGGTTTCGACGCCGAAGTCTGCCGCAAAAAGAGCTTCTTCGAGTTCGTCGATTGTGGCGGCGTCGAGTTTTGCGGCAAAAAGGCCGCCGACTTTTCCGAAGAATTTTTGAAATGTCGGCGTGTTTTTGCGGAGGCCGTCTTTGAATTTTTGGAAGAGATTTCCGAGCATCGGCTGAAAGGGTGAAGATTATGAAGCATTATTCGCGAAAAATCCCAAATTCCGAACTGCCGAATCCCAAAAAATTCCAAAAAACAAAATTCAAAATTACAACATGCGCGCCGGGGTTAACCGCCGACTTTCTTGTAATTTGTTATTTGGAGTTTGGGATTTATTCGGGATTCGGCAGTTCGGAATTTGGGATTTTTTGCCGGTTCCGGCTCCGCGTTACCGCGTGAAATAGTGCGTCACGTAGGGCGAATCTTCCGTGAAAAACACGTTCAAAACGGATTTTCCGGCTCCGCGGTGAAACGCGATCACGCCGGTGCGCGCGCCTTCGTTGATCGTGACGCGCACAGAAGCGCCTTTGAGATAGCCGCTGAGGTATTTGTCTTTGGCATACTCGGCGGCTTCGCGTTGCAACGAGGCGGATTCATAGGGCCAAACGACATATTTGCGCCAGTCGCTGCCGTCCCAGCGCGAGATTTCCGGCGCCGGTTTTTTGTCGGCGGCAGCGGTTTTTGCTTCAGGCGCCGGCGTTTCGGTTGCCGCCGGTTCCGTTGCCGGCGCGGCGGTTGCCGAGGTTTCCGCTTCTGCGACGGCTTCCGGTTCAGAGGCGACCGGAGTCGCGGCGGCGGGGCTTTCGCCGGTTGCCGGTTCGCAGCAAGGTTCGGCGTTCACTTTGCCGCCGGCGCAGCCGCCGGCGATCAGGGTGACGGAAAAAGCCGCGAGCACAAATGCCGCGACGGAAGAAATGCGTGCCGTGTTTTTCATGTTGTTCGAGAGTTTTTGTTAAAAGAATTGCGGGAATTATTTGTCCGCCGCTTCGCGCAACGGACGCGCGAGACGGGCCTTAATGCGGTCAAGGACGCCGTTGACGAAGCGTTTCGCGTCGCCGCCGGAGAAGATTTTTGTCAGTTCGATTGCTTCATTGATCGTGACGACCGGCGGGATGTCGCGCCGGAAAAGCAGTTCGTAGGCGGCAAGGCGCAAAATGGAAAGATCGACTTTGGCGATGCGCTCAAACGCCCAGTTTTGCGAATAGCCGCGGATGGTTTCGTCGATGTCGGCAATGTGCCCGACGGCACCGGCGGCGAGTTCTTCGGCAAAAGCGTAATATTCGCGGGGCTGTTCTCGGGCTTCGAAAAATTTGCGGAGCGCGTCGGAGAAATTTTCCGGGCGGTTGGCATCCCATGCGTAAAGAAACTGCATGGCGGCGACGCGATTGAGGCGCCGGCGGTTGCCCTTGACGGCGTCGGCGAACTCGTCCTCGGTCGGAAAATTTGCTTTTTCGGAAGACATCGCGAATCAGTTTTTATGATAAGGTGAACGGCCGGAACCGAAGTCGTCGCCGCCATCGCCGTCATCGTCACCGCCGAAAATGTCGGAGTCTCCGTTTTCGCGCGCCGCTTTTTCCTCTTCCTCCGCCTCTTGGTCGAGCGCGTCGAGGTAATCGCCGAGCTGCATGTTGTGCCAGGCCATTTCGAGCGCGGCATTGGCGAATTCCGCGCCGCGATCCATGCTTCCGTTGACGCGTTCTTCGGCCTGCGCGAGCGTGTTCACGGTCAAAATGCCGTTAATCACCGGAATTTCGCTTTGGATGGCGATGCCTTGGAGCGCGACGGCCGTGCTTTGCGCGATGACTTGGTCGTGAATGGTGTCGCCGGAAATGATGACGCCGAGCGCGATAACGCAGTCGTATTCGCCGGTTTGCGCCATCATATTGGCGACATAAGGCAATTCGGCGGAGCCGGGGACGCGCAGCACTTTGATCGAGCCCTCGGCAACCTTGTTTTTGCGGAGTGTCTTGCGAACTCGCTCCAACAGTGCTTCAACAAGGGCGTTATTGTAACGCGCCGCGACGATGCCGAAGTAAAAATCGGTGCCGTCGACGGCGGGTGCTGCGGGCTTATCCTGACTCATGATTCGAAAAAGAGGGGCGGCAGCATCGTTACCCGCGCGAAAAGAGCAAGCGGGGATTGCCGAGAATTTCTTTCTCAGCGGATTTGAATGCCGGAAGAGCGCTCGTTTTCGAGGCGGATTTCTTTTTTATCGTCACCGAAACAACCGGTGAGGCCGGCAAGCATTCCGGCGAACAAAAGGATGAGGCAAAAAAATTTCATACGGGAAATGCCATTAGAATCCGGCCGGCGAAAATAAACAAAAAAAATCCGGCTCGCGCCGGTTCGCGAAAAAGCACCGACCGAGGTCGATGCTTTTTCGGAAAATCCCGACTTCGGCCGGGCGGGGGAAGCGGGCGTCCTTTAACGCCGGCGACGGCGGGAGCCGGCGTCTTCGTCCTCGTCCTCCTCTTCGTCCTCTTCTTCGTCGCCGTCTTCTTCCTCGTCGTCCTCTTCGTCTTCCTCGTCATCATCGCCTTCCCAGCGCATGGTGTCGTCTTCTTCGATTTTTTCGTCGGTTTCGATTTCAAAGCCGTCGCCGACGTCGTCGGGGATTTCTTCTTCATCGGAGTTTTCTTTGACGTTTTCTTCGTCGGCCGCGAGTTCGTAGCCGTCCGGGACAAACTCCAGGATATCGACGATTTCCTGAAAGATGTGGAGCGACTTGCCTTCGGAATAAATCATTTGCTGCGCGTCGCGCACCTGCTCTTCGAGCTCTTCGACGGTGAGTTTTTGCTCAAACTCAATGTTGTCGTTTAAGAACTTCACGCGAAGTTTCGTAATATGGTCGATGAAATCGGCGTAAGGCCCCTTTTCCTCGTCCACGACGTCCGGCAGGCCGAAAAGCATTTCTTCGGACTCCAAAATGTTTTCGTTCACACGCACGAGGCGGACGGATTTGTCGGGATTGGCGGACTGAATTTGGAAAGGGATGAAGGCGCTCTCCACGGTCGAAGTCGAAAGCCCGTAATCGCGCAAGGGATCAAGCAAATCGAGGATGTAAGCGGTCTGTTTCGGATCCACGATCGAAAGCTCGTCGGTATCCCAATGCACTTCGTCGCTGATCTCTTTCACCCACCAGTTCATATCGTCGCCGAGGCGTATCACGCACCACAAGAGTTTCGGAGAAGGTTTTGCCATAGGGCGGCAACCGGATGAGAAATTGAAAAATAATGTCAAGCGGCGAGGAACAGAATTTTTCGGACGAAGTTTTTGGCGATTGCCAATACGAGCCGCGCGCTCTTAAACGCCGTGCCCGATGGACATCGTTTACGAAAAAATTTTGCGCCCGTGTTTCTTCACGCAGGATCCGGAAAAAATCCATGATACGGCGCTGTCCGCGTTGCGCTGCCTGAACGCGTTGCCGGTCCTCCCGGGGTTGATGGAGCGTTTCCACATGCGCCCAAAAGGCACTGCGCCGCTGAAACTTTTCGGACTCGAATTTCCCAACGCCGTCGGGCTTGCCGCCGGCTTCGACAAAAACGCCGTGATATGGCCTGTCGCCGGCGCGCTCGGATTCGGGCACGTCGAGATCGGCACCGTCACGCTGCACGAACAGCCCGGCAACGAGAAACCGCGCGTTTTCCGTTACCCGAAAAATGAAGCCGTCGTGAACCGCTACGGTTTTCCGAACGCCGGTGCCGAAAAAATCGCGGCGCGCCTGGCCAAACAGCCGGCACGCGGCAAACGCTCTTTCCCGCTCGGCATCAACATCGGCAAATCAAAAAAGACATCACTCGAAGACGCGCCGGCGGACTACCTCTGCTCGTTCCGGCTGCTCGCCGATTACGCGGATTTCATGGTCGTAAACATCAGCAGCCCGAACACGCCGGGATTGCGCGAGCTGCAAGGGCGCGAGCACCTCGTTACGCTGCTGAACACGCTGCAAAGCGAAAACCGTGATCGCGCCGCGAAGCTCGGCTGCGCGCCGATTCCGTTCCTTTT
>JAVBUU010000172.1:0-4060 GCA_031555005.1 Opitutales bacterium
CGGTGAAGCGCGCGAGATTTTGGAAAAAATCCCCGGCGCGGCGGACGTCGAATTCGACGCGCTCGGCAAAACGCCGCTCCTCGAAATCGTGCCGCGCCGCGACGCCGTGACGCGCTACAACTTGCACGCCGACGAGATTAATCGCGTCGTCGCCGGCGCGCTTGCCGGCGACGCAACCGGGCTGCTCTACGACGGCAACCTGCGCTACCCGATTGTCGTCCGGCTTGCCGAGGCGCAACGAAGTGATTTTGAAACGCTGAAACTCTTGCCGGTGCGCACCGACGACGGCGGGCTGCTCGCGCTCGGCAAAATCGCGGACTTCAAAGTCAGCGAACAAGTCGCGGCGATTTCGCGCGAATACGGCCAGCGGCGTGTGGCGATCATGGTGAATTTGCGCGGACGCGACGTGGAAAGTTTCGTGCTCGAAGCGCGCGAAAAACTTGCCGCCGGTTTGTCATTGCCTTCCGGATACACGCTCGAATTCGGCGGACAGTTTAAGAACTTGACCGAGGCGAAAGCGCGTCTCGCCGTCGTCGTGCCGGTGGCGCTCGGGTTAATTTTTGTTCTGATTTACATTACGTTAAAAAGTCTCAGGCAAACGCTGATGGTCTTCACGGCCGTGCCGCTCGCGGTGACCGGCGGCGTATTCGCTTTGTGGATACGCGACCTGCCGTTCAGTATTTCCGCCGGCATCGGTTTTATTGCGCTCTCCGGCATCGCGGTGTTGAACGGGCTCATGATAATCACGTTTTTCAACCAACTGCGCGCCGGCGGCGCGGACGTGAAAACGGCTGTTTGGGACGGCTCGCTGTTGCGCTTGCGACCGAAGTTAATGACGGCGCTCGTGGCCTCGCTCGGCTTTATTCCGATGGCAATTGCGACCGGTGCCGGCGCGGAAGTGCAGCGCCCGATTGCGACGGTGGTCATCGGCGGCATTATTACGTCCACGTTTTTGACGCTGATCGTGGTGCCGGTGCTGTATTCGTTGTTTGAAAAAGACGCGTAAAGCGTCCGTCGGCGTTACACGCTCAACCGCCGGATCACGTCCGGCAGCAGCGCGTGTTCGGCGGCGTGAATTTTTTCCGAAAAAGATTCAAGCGTGTCGCCGGGTTCGCGCCGCACGACGGCTTGGTCGATAATTGCGCCGCCGTCCACTTCGGCGTTCACGTAGTGGACGGTGCAGCCGGAAAATTTCACGCCGTAACGCCACGCTTGTCCGATCCCGTCGAGGCCGGCAAAGGCCGGCAGCAGGCTCGGGTGCAGGTTGATGATTTTGCCGGCGAAGGCGTCGAGCAGCGGTTTTTTTATCACGCGCATGAAGCCGGCGAGCACGATAAAGTCGGCGCCGGTATCGTGAATTTTTTGCGCCCACGCGGCTTCGATTTCCTCGGGGAATTTGGTTTTAAACGGTCCGACTTCCGGTTGAAACGCCGGCACGCCGAAGGGTTTTCCGAGTTCTAAAATCCGCGCGCCGGGGATGTCGCAAAAAATCGAAACGACGCGTGCGTTGCCGAGTTTTCCGGCGCGTTGCGCTTCGAGAATCGCGAGTGCGTTGCTGCCGCGCCCGGAGCCGAGAATGGCGATATTCATGAGTGTTTTTCCGCGTTTTTCCGTGCCCAAACAATGACTGAGACGCCGATCAGCGCCAAAAACACGGAGTAAAATTGTCCCCGGCTGAGCCCGAGCACCAAGCTGACGCCTTGATCCGGTTCGCGCCAGATTTCGCCGACGATCCGGACTATGGCGTAGCCGATCATGGCTTCGCCGACGAGTTGTCCTTCCGGCAATTTGCATCGCCAGAAACGCCATTGCGTCCACGCGAGCAGGAGGAGTCCTTCAAGTCCGGCGGCGTAAAGTTGCGAGGGATGCCGGGGCAGGAGGTAGAGCGTTTTGCCGTATTCGTGGATTTTAAAAATGACCGCCCACGGCACATCGGTGACTTTTCCCCATAACTCGCCGTTAATGAAATTTGCGATTCTGCCGAAAAAAATTCCGATCGGCGCAAGCGTCACCGTGATGTCCATCAGGTTAAAAAAACGGACCTTGTAACGCATTGCCGCCCACGCGAGCGCGATCCAGACTCCGATCATGCCGCCGTGGCTCGCCATCCCGCCGTCCGTCACGCGGAAAATTGCCGTCGGGTCGCGTGTCAAAATATCGGGATCGCGCGGCAGCATGTAACCGAGCACGTAGCCGAGTCGTCCGCCGATCAGTACCCCGAGCACAAGGGCGCAAACGAGCATCGACTGTTGATCGGCATTCAGCGGCGATTTCCCTTTTTTATAATAATGGTGCAGCAGGAACGCGCCGGCGACAAATCCGAGCACATACGCAAAACCGTACCATCGGATTCCTTCGAGCGGCCAGCCTTCCGGAAATCGAAAAAGGAACGGATCCAGATCGTGAACCCAATAACCCGGCGTCGGGGTCGTTGTTGTTGTCGGGAAACTGCTCATTGAAAGAATATGACGGAGATAGACGTGCAGGCGATTTCGGCGAATTTATTTTTCGCGCGGGAAATTATGTTAATCCGCTTACCGGCGTCGCGCGATGAGCGATTGATAATCCGGCAAAATTTTTGAGAAAAACGTCTCCTGCTCAAACGGCCACGGTTCGTCCGGCAACAATTCCCACGCCGGATGTTTTCCGACCAATGACAACGACCACTTGAAATAATCCTTGTGGTCTGTTCGGAAATGCAGCCGCGTCGCGCCCGGTAACGACAAATCCGCCAGCCGGTCGAGCATCGCCGTTTGAATCAAACGGTTTTTGTAATGCCGCGTTTTCGGCCATGGGTCGGGAAACAGAAAGAAAATCTCGGCGAGCTTTTTCCCTTCCGGCACCGCCGCCAGAAACTCGTTCGCCTCGGCCTTGATGAAATGCAAATTGCCGAGTCCGGCGCGTTCCTGTTTGCGCACGCCGCGCGCGATGCGAAGCGTCAGTAAATCGATTCCGACGCACAACTTCGCCGGGAAATTTTGCGCGTAAGCCGCGAGGAAATGCCCGTGCCCGCACCCGATTTCGAGCGTGAATGTCTCGGTGCCGGCGAGCAACGACGACAATTGCGCGCGGAACGCGTCGATACGTTTGGCGCGATTGGCTTCAATCTGTCGGCGAATTTCCTCGGGCATAAAAGTGTCTGCCGGAAGAAACCGCCGGTAACGCGCAAGGCAATACGCAATGCCGGTCGCGGGTCTGCGATGCGGGGTGCTTGGCGGTTCGAATCTCGCACAAAGACGCGAAGGCACGAAGGATCTTTATTTAGCCGCAAAAGAGTGCACGGAGCGCAAAGACAATGCCGGAATTTTTATTGTATAGTTGGTTTTTGAGATAAATGTTATTTGTTAATAATATCATCATTAATTCGTTCGAAAGAAGAAGCAATTATTGGCACTTGCCGCCAAAGTGAAAAATTTGGCGAGCCCTTCGGCGCAAAAATAAAAATTCTTTGCGCTCTTTGCGTTCTTTTGCGGCTAAATCAAAATCGTGCCTCAAAAACCTTCGTGCCTTCGCGTCTTCGTGCGAGAATCATTCGTTTTCCGAAAAAATAAAAATTCGCCAACTTTACCGGCGTGCTTATCACCGCCGGCATTATGGTAAAAGTTCCGCTTCTTGATTTATCCGAACAAAACGGGATTGTCGAATCCGAGTTAACCGCCGCGTTTCAGCGCGTTTTGCGTTCATCCTGTTTTATCATGGGGCCGGAGCTCGAAAAATTCGAAGCCGACATCGCGCGCCTTTGCGGCACCAAGCACGGCATCGGCGTCTCGTCCGGCACCGACGCGCTTCTGCTCGCGCTCATGGCGCTTGATATCCGCGCCGGCGACGAAGTGCTTTTGCCGGCATTTACGTTTTTCGCGACCGCCGGCGCCGTCTCGCGACTCGGCGCAACGCCGGTGTGGTGCGATGTCGATCCGCACACGTTCAACATCGACCTCGCCGACGCCGCCAAAAAAGTTTCGCCGGCGACGAGAGCGATCATGCCGGTGCACCTCTTCGGACAATCGTGCGACATGGACGCCGTGATGCAATTCGCCGGCGCGCACAAACTCCGCGTCGT
>JAVBUU010000114.1:0-5451 GCA_031555005.1 Opitutales bacterium
TGCCCCGTGAGCGCAACGATGAAGCCTGCGCCGGCGGCGAGTTCGAAGTCGCGCACCGTGATGCGGAAATTGCGCGGGCGGCCGGGTTTGTCGGGGTCGTCCGAAAGCGAGTTTTGCGTTTTCGCCATGCATACCGGCAAATTGCCGAAGCCGGCTTTTTCGAACATCGCCAGGCGCGCTTCCGCCTCCGGCGTGAAATCGACGCCGTCGGCTCCGTAAAGGCGTGCGGCGATTTTTCCGATTTTTTCGCGCACCGGGTCGTTTTCCGAATAAACGAATTCGAGCGGCGGCGTTGTCGCCGGCAGCGTGCGCAGGACGGCTTCCGCGAGCGCGAGGCCGCCTTCGCCGCCTTTGGCGAAAACTTCCGAGAGCGCGACTTCGACGCCGGCGGCGCGGCAGTGTTTCGTCACGACGGCGATTTCTTCGTCCGTGTCATCCGGGAAGCGGTTGACGGCGACGGTCACGGGGCGGTTGAAGCTTTTTGCGGATTCGATGTGTTTTTGGAGATTTTCAAAACCGCGTTCGACGGCGCCGGTGTTCGGCGCTTTCAGTTCTTCCGCCGGTATGCTGCCGTGCATTTTCAGGGCGCGCAGCGTGGTGACGAGCACGATGGCATCGGGGTTCAGGCCGGCTTGCCGGCATTTGATGTCGATGAATTTTTCGCCGCCCAAGTCGAACGCAAATCCGGCTTCGGTCACGACGTAGTCGGCGTGCGCGAGCGCGAGGCGCGTGGCGAGCACGGAGTTGCAGCCGTGCGCAATGTTGGCGAACGGGCCGCCGTGGACGAATGTCGGGACGCCTTCGACGGTTTGCACGAGGTTGGGCATCACTGCTTCGCGCAGGAGGGCGAGCATGGAGCCGACGCAGCGGAATTCGCTCGCGCGCACCGGTTCGCCTTCCGGCGTGAAGCCGACGACGATGCGTTCGATGCGTTTGCGCAAGTCTTCGTAGGAGGTCGCGAGGCAAAGCGCGGCCATGATTTCGGATGCGGCGGTGATGTCGAAGCCGCTTGCGCGTTCGGTTTTTCCGCCGGCGGTGAGCGTGATTTTGCGGAGCGCGCGGTCGTTGGCGTCCATGACGCGTTTCCACAAAACATTTGCCGGCGCGAGGCGCGGTTGGCCGAAGTGTAATTGGTTATCAATTACAGCCGAGAGGAGGTTGTGCGCGGCGGTGATGGCGTGGAAGTCGCCGGTGAAGTGGAGGTTGATTTCCTGCGCCGGTTGCACGGTGCTTTTGCCTCCGCCGGTGGCGCCGCCTTTGCGTCCGAATACCGGCCCCATGGACGGTTGCCGGAGCGCGAGCGCGACATTTTTGCCGAGTTTTTTCAGTCCTTGCGAGAGGCCGATCGAGGTGACGGTTTTGCCTTCGCCGGCGGGCGTGGGCGTTACCGCCGAGACGAGGATGAGTTTGCCTTTCGGCGTTTTTCCTTTGAGCGCGTCGAGCGAGACTTTCGCTTTATTCGTGCCGTAGAGGAGGAGGTGTTTTTCGGCGATGCCGATTTCCCGGGCGATTTGGGTAATGGGTTTCATTGCGGACTCCGATTCTGTCGGGGGAATTTTTTTTTGGAAGCGGCAAAGCGCCGGCGCAAGTTACCGGTAATTGCCTTCCGCCACCTCGATTACATGCCAGTTTTCGGCGTTTGGCGGCGGGGCGGTCCCGGTGGCGATGACTTGGCAGTCGTCGCCGAGCGCGCGCCAAAAGCCGGTTTTGCGAATCGGGTCGAGTTCGCCGAGCACGTCATCGGCGAGTACGAGCGGCGCGACGCCGCGTTTTTCGCGCAACCGGGCGAGCGAGGCCAGCCCGAACGCGAGTACGAGGCCGCGCTGTTGTCCTTCCGAGGCGACGTCTTGCGCATGCCGGCCGGCAAAACGAAAATCAAAATCGTCGCGGTGCGGGCCGTGTTGCGTGGCGCGCAGCGCGATGTCGCCGGTGCGCCGGCGTTCGTAAAATTTAAGAAATTCCGTTTCCGATTTTAAATCGGCGCCGGGGTTGAATGCGAGCGCGGCCGCGTTTTCCGGCAAACCGATTTCCGCGCAGGCATGCGTGAAATCTCCGGCGATTTCCTCAAAGAATTTTTTGCGCCCGGCGTTAATTTTCACGGCGTGCGGCGCGAGCGTTTTTTCAAAGGCGGCGAGTTGGAGTGTGTCCGGCGCAGGGTGTTTTAAAATACGGTTTCGTGCTTCGAGCGCACGGTGGTACCGGCGCAAGGCGGTCAAATACTCGGCGTCATTGCTTGCGACGAGGAGATCGAGTCGACGCCGGCGTTCGGCCGGCGAACCGCGCAGTAAGGCGATGTCGTCGGAAGAAAAAACGACGACCGGGAAGCGTCCGAGGAAGTCGGAAAATTGGCGGACGGTTTCGCCGTCGATGACGACGGTTTTGCTTTTCGGCGTGAGCGTGAGCGCGATGTTCACGGTGCCTTCGCGTTCGTGTTCGAGCGTGTAACCGGCTTGCAGCGCCGGCGCGGCGTGTCGGATCAGTAAGTCGGTTTCGCGCGTGCGAAAGGAGCGCAATGCGTGCAGCAGGCCGGCGGCTTCGAGGAGATTTGTTTTTCCCTGCCCGTTTGCGCCGAGAAGAAACGTGCGCCGGCAATCGAACGCCAAGTCCGCCGAAGCGATGTTTCGAAAATCGGCGAGCCTGAGCCGGAGGAGTTTCATAATGACGAGGCGGGCGGAACCACGGATTTTACGGGTGTTTTATTGCGTGAGTTCTTCGCGCGGCATCCGTTTATCTTTCAAAAAATCCGTTGCTGAACGCGGTTTCCCGGCGGACGTTTTTTTACCGGGGAATTTTCAATTCCATGCCGATGCGGAGTGCGCGTTCGTTCGGGAGTTGGTCGCGGTTGGCGTTGTAAATTTCTTTCCAGCGATTGCCGTTGCCGTAAACGGCGCGGCTGATTTTCATGAGCGAATCACCGGATTTTACGATGTAAGTAGAACCGGTTTCGGTCGGTTTCGGCGGCGGAGGCGGCGTGAACGGCGTGATGTCGGCTTGCGGTACGGGCGCAAAAGCGGCGATCGGTTGACGGGCCTCGAGTGCGTTGATTTTTTCGCGCAGCTCGACGATTTGTTTTTTCAGCACGTCGTTTTCGTTTTTGACAATGAGCAGTTGCTCGGATTCGGCGTTTGCCGTGTCGCCGGAAATGAGGCGGCCGGTTACTTTGGCGATGTATTTTTTCTCGGCGCTGCGAATGCGTTGCGCGATGTTTTTATTTCGCTCCGCGCTTTGGCTGAGGCGGCCGGATTGGCGAAAATGGTAAATGGCGTCCAGCGGTTGGTCGATTTCCGGATCCAGATAAAGTCCGCCGATTTCGAGGTGTGATTCGGCGGCGTCGTTCCGCCGGTCAATCAGTTGCAAATATTTTTCGATTGCGGCGCGTTTGTTTGTTTCGGCCGCTTTCTGTGCCGCTTTGTAGAGCGGTTCTTCCGTTTCCGGGAGCCGGCTTGATTGCGCTTGATTATCACAGCCGGTGCCGGCGAGGAGCGCGAAGATGATGAGAAAAGCCGGAGCAATGCATCGCATGGGGCGTCAGGAAAATCGAAATGCGGGTGAAAACGAGGCGTTTTTTCCGTTTAGGTAAAATAAAAAACCGCCGCGTTGCCGGCGGCGGTTTTTTTACGGGGAAGTTAATTTCAGGCGGCGGCGGGTTCGGGCAGTACGTTGCTCAGGATCGTCTCGATCACGTCGGAGGCTCCGTAAGAGTCCGCGCCGTCTTTGATGTAGCGCACGATGTCGTTGAGCGAATCGCCGGCGGTGACCAGCATTGCTTCCACTAGTCCGTTTTTGCGGATTTGGCCGAGGCCTGTGCTGGCGAGAAGGCCGTTGCACAAGCACATGCGCTGCGCGGTATCTTCCGCTTTACCGCCTTTGGCGACATAATCTTTTACCGGCTCGGAGGCGCAACGGAAGCCGAGGCTGCCGTCGGCTCTTTTATAGGCCGTGCGGAGGTAGCCCATGTCGCAAACGCGTTCGCGCGCGGCGTAGGCCGCCGGGTCGGGCAGGGTGCCTTCAACCGGCACGACTTTGAACGGAAAACCGGTCGGCGAGGCGAGCGGATCCGTAAAGACTTTTGCTTTGCCGGCTTTGACGAGGTTGATGACTTTGTTGCGCAGCGACTCAATCATTCCGGACTCGTTGCAGAATGCAAAGGCGGTGCCGACTTGGATGCCTGCGGCGCCGGCGGCTTTGGCTTTCGCAAGCCCTTCGGCGGTGGCGTATCCGCCGGCAACCCAGAACGGCAGTCCGAGTGCCGCGATTTTGTCGAATTCGGGATTGTCGCGTTCGCCGTAAATAGGCTGCCCGGAAGCGTCGAGTTGGATGCCGCCGCGGGGCGGGGCATTATGACCGCCGGCAATTGCGGTTTCGACGACAAAGCCGTCCACTTTGCCGGAAGATTTTTTAGCGAGTGAAAGCGCCAGGGTCGCCGAGCTGATGATGGCGAGAAATTTCGGGCGTTTGAGTTTCGGTGCCGGTTGTCCGAGAAATTCCGACGGGTCGAATGTGTATTCGGCTTCTTCGCCGCCTTCGACTTCGAATTTCATCGTCGCCGGTTGTCCTTCGGCGAGTTTGTCGAGCACGCCCGGGACGTGGCGCGGGATGCCGGCGCCCATCAAAATGTAATCCACGCCGGCGAGCATCGCGCCGTAAAGCGATTGGAGCTGCGGCAGCCGGATTTTGTCCAGCAGGTTGATGCCGACTTGTGCTTTTTCGTTGCCGTTTTTGGCAAGCGCCACCTCGCCGAAACACGACAGAACGGTCAAATCAAGGAGCGTTTTCGACGGTTTTTCGTTGAAGAGCGGGATTGGTTTGTAGGGGTGATTTTTTTCGCGCCCGGTCGGCGAAAACCACCGGTCAACGACGCGTTGCGCGATTTCTTGAAAAGGGAATTTGTTGTAAATATTGCGCAGCAGTCCGCCTTCGTCGCCGTCTTGGAGGATGCGGGCGTGAACGGTGTCGATGGCCGTGGCGGAGACGACGCCGAGTTGGCCTTTTTCGGCAACGGAGCGGGCTAAGCGCCAATTGGAAACGGCGATGCCCATGCCGCCTTGGATGATTTCCGGAAGATTCATTTCTAAAAAGTTAAATGAGGCTGTTGCTGATTTTATGTTTTTCAAGGGAAATTCGCGGAACGCGGTTGCCGGGAATTATCGGGTGCCGGCGGAGCGTCCGGTTTTCTATACTGTCGCCGGCAATAAATCCGGTGTTTTGTAGAGCTTGATCGACGGGTTTTCTTTTTCGAAATAACCGCAATTCCACTCGCTTTGGAAAAGCAAAACGAGCCGTTCGTGCGAGTCGGTGACGAGCTTCGCGCCGCCGAGAAAAAGTCCTTGGAATTTTTCGCGCGGCACCGACGGGTCGATCCAGCGCGCCGTTGTCCACGACGCGTTTTCCATGCGAATCGACGCGTTGTATTCTGTTTGCAGTCGGTAGGCGACGACGTCGAATTGCAAC
>JAVBUU010000077.1:0-5739 GCA_031555005.1 Opitutales bacterium
CCGAACTCAGTCTTCGTTACGGTCACCAAAATCTCTTCGACGAGATTACGGCGGTCGTCGGCGCGCATGATCGCATCGGCCTTGTCGGGCTCAACGGCACCGGCAAATCCACGCTTTTGAAAATTATCGCCGGTCTCACCGAATACGATTCCGGCAAGCTCGTGAAACCGGCGCGCATGACCGTCGGCTATCTTCCGCAAGACGGCATCGAGTGTCACGGGCGGCCGCTTTTTTCCGAGGTTGAACACGCGCTCGACGACATTGTCGAGCTTCGCCGGTCGATTGACGAAGTGTCCGGCAAACTCGAGAAACTCGACCACGAATCCGACGAATACCGCGACGCGCTTGTGATGATCGGCGATTGGGAGCGTCAGCTCGAAGACGCCGAGGCGCACAAGGTGAAATCGCGCGTGGAGCGCGTTTTGCTCGGGCTCGGGTTTTCGATGAGCGACATGGGGCGCGACACCGGCGAGTTTTCCGGCGGCTGGCAAATGCGCATCGCGCTCGCGAAATTGCTGCTGCGCGAGCCGTCGCTGTTGCTCATGGACGAGCCGACGAATCACCTCGACATCGAATCGCAGCGTTGGCTCGAAGACTGGCTCCGGCGTTACCGGGGCGCGTTGATAGTCGTGTCGCACGACCGCGCGTTTCTCGATACGGTGTGCGACCGGACGTTTGCGATTTATCACAGCCGGCTCGAAACGTATTCCGGCAATTATTCTTTTTACGAAAAAACCTCGCTCCAAATTCGCGAACAGCGCCGGCAAGCCGCCGCCAAGCAGCAACGCGAAATCGAGAAAACGCAGGAGTTCATCGACCGGTTTCGCGCCAAGGCAACGAAGGCCGCGCAGGTGCAGAGCCGCATCAAGGCGCTCGAAAAACTCGACATCATCGAGGCCGAGGAGGAGGACAATTCCGCGATTGCGTTTCGTTTTCCGGCACCGCCGGCGAGCGGCCAAACGGTGCTCGAACTCGAAGGCGTGAGCAAGCACTACGGCGATTTACGCGTCTTCGACAAAGTGGATTTCCAACTCGAGCGCGGCGACCGCATCGCGATTGTCGGGCCGAACGGCGCCGGTAAATCGACGCTCGTGCGGATTCTCGCCGGAACCGAGGCGCTCACCGCCGGCACGCGCACGGAGGGCTTGCGAGTGTCGCTCGCGTATTTCGCGCAACATCAGGCGCAGGAGCTCGACCCGGAGCTCGATGTTTACGAGACGGTCAACGCCGTTGCCACCGGCGACGGGCGCACGCGGTTGCGCTCGCTGCTCGGCGCGTTTCTGTTTCGCGGCGACGACGTTTTCAAAAAAGTTTCCGTGCTCTCCGGCGGCGAACGCAATCGGCTCGCGCTCGCCCGGCTGCTGCTCCGGCCGTTCAATTGTTTGATTCTCGACGAGCCGACGAATCACCTCGATATGCGCTCGAAGGCGGTGCTTTCCGAGGCGATAAAAAATTACGAAGGCACGTTCATCATCGTGTCGCACGACCGGGATTTTCTCGATCCGCTCGTGACGAAGGTGCTCGAAATCCGCGCGGGAAAAATCCGAGTTTTCCCCGGCAACGTGAGTTATTATCTCGAAGCCACGGCGGACGAGCGCAAGGCGCGGCTCGCCGGCGAATCTGCCGGCGGCGGCTCGGGCGTTACCGGCAACGCGCCGGCGAAAAAAACGGATCTTGATGCGATGGACCCGAAAGACCGCCGGCGATTTATCGCGGAGCGCAACCAACGTCTCGCGCCGCTGAAAAAGCGCACGGCGGCGTTGGAAGAAAAAATCGCGAAGCTCGAAGCCGAAGTTGCGGATTGGGAAAACAAAATGGCCGACGCGGATTTCTTCAAAAAAGGCACCGACACACGCGCGGCGATGGAAAGTTACAACGACGCGAAAGCGGACATCGAAAAAACTTACGAAGCGTGGGGAAAATTAACGGAAGAAATCGCGGCGGAAGAAGCGTAAGACCTGCCTCCCCCGGCCCGCTCTTTCGCTTAACCGACGATGTATTAGATAAATTTAAACGCGAATTGATTTCTCTTTACAAGAAGCCGCTAAAAATACATCTCTTGCTTTATTAACGGCATAGAGGCGCTTTTCGGCGGGTTGACGTTTTCGGCGCGCGCATGCAACACATAACACGCTTAAAATGAGAATTTTCTTTATTTTTTTCTGCATTGTTTTTGCGGCGACAAACGCGTTTTCGCAGGAGATTCCGGCAAATAAGCGCATTTCGACAGACTCATCCGCCGGCGCCACAGGCGAAGCCGCCCCGAAATCCCTTTACTTAGAATATGTTGCATCCGGATTCGCGTTAATGGCGGCATGCTTCGCCGCACTTCTCGTCCACTCGCGCAAAACGATTTCCGGTTTAAAGCGAAACGAAACACGTTTGAGAAACTCCGGACGCGAGCTTCAGGATTTCGCTTACAAAATGCGCACCACGCTGAACTCCATCGGCGATGCGGTCATCGCGGCCGACCGGGGCGGCATCGTTACTTTTGTAAATCCGGTTGCGCGCAAGATACTGGAAAAAGGCGAAGCCGAAATCATCGGCGAGCGCATCGACGACATTTACAAGATTTTTTCACAGATTGATTCTTCTCCGCTGCCGCCGCCAACCCGGCGCATTGCGGGTGCCGAAGGCGCAATCCCCGTCAACAGCCGCTATATGCTCACGGGAGACGGAGGGCGCATGCATATTGCGGACAGCGTTTCGCCCATTATTACCAACGGCGAGTCGGACGGCCTGATTCTCGTTTTCAGGGATGTGACGCGCGAATATCTTCAACGCGAACAAGTTACCTCCTACGCCGGAAGTCAGGAAGTGATAATTGATTGCCTGAGCTTTGCGCTGCGCTCGGAAAACCACGAGGCAAATGTCGACAAAATGTTGGAACTTCTCAGCCGGAAAATGGGTTCCGATCGTGCATTTATCTACAAGTTCAACCCGGATAACGGCGACTTTTCGAGTCTCAGATACCGGAACTCCCCTCATATCGGCGACAAGGAATTTAAAATCGGCAAAGTCCCCGAAAACGAAGGGAACTTGATGCTGAAAAAATTCATAAACGGCGAGGTAATCAAATACAACACCAAGCCGGGTTGCGAAAATCTCGAATTCCCCGAACTTCTTAAGCTGCACAGAGCCGACGAGATAAAAGTCAGCATGGTTGTCGGCGTTTTTGAGGAAGGGCGGATTTGCGGATTCATGGGGGCGGACTACGTCACCGATTACCACGAATATACCAAAAACGACGAAAACCTCTTGCGCGGCATCGCAAAAATCGCCGAGCTCGACTTTGAAAAATACACCCAAACCCAAAAGGCCAAGGCGGCGGAAAATGAGCGCAAGCTGATATTGGATTCCATTGACGTGCCCATCATGCTTTTTGACGCAAAGGCCCGGCCGGCGTCGCTGAACAATGCGGCGGCAAATTTCATGGGAAGGCCCATTGAGCGCATAATGAGAGGCGACGTTTCCGATTCGCCGTCGGACATCGCATGCCGCAATTCGATTCTTGAGCGAATTCGTTGCGCCATAAGCGAAAAACGCGCCATACAGGAAAAAATCAATCTCTGGGGCCGAGACCTTATCGCAACCGCCACACCGGTGTTCGATAAAAACGGCTGCCTGGTAAACGTAATCGAAAGCGCGACCGACGTCAGCGACCTTGTTGACGCCAACAAGAAACTCGAAAAAGCCATGCAAGCGGCCCGGGAGTCCGACAAGGCAAAATCCTACTTCCTTGCAACGATGAGCCATGAGCTGCGCACGCCGCTTAACGCCGTCATCGGCTACTCCGAGTTGACGCAGAACCCGAAGCTGACTGTCGAGGAACGCGTCGAAAATCTGCGAAGCATTAATTTTGCGGCGACCACGCTTTTGAATCTCATCAACGACATTCTCGACCTCTCAAAGCTCGAAGCGGGGCAGGTTGAAATGCACAAAATGCCGTTCTGCCTGCAATCGCTCGCGGTTGAATTCGCGAGCATTTTCAAATTCGAAGCACAAAAGAAAAGCATCCGCCTGAAAATGGACGTGCAGAAGGACATCCCGTTACTGATGATAGACCTGCTTCGCCTGAAGCAAATCCTCATGAACGTAATGGGCAATGCCGTAAAATTTACGGGATCGGGCGAGGTGGCGGTAAGAATTTCCTTCGCCAAAAAATCGAATGAATACGGCGCGCTCACGATTTCGGTAAAAGACTCCGGCATCGGCATCGCGCCGGAAAACATCGCAAAAATATTCAACCCGTTCGAACAGGACAACACTCAGCGCATGCGCTCGCGCGGCGGCTTTGAAGGCACGGGACTGGGGCTTGCGATCGTAAAACGCCTGCTCGAAAAAATGGGCGGAACGATAAGCGTGGAAAGTACACCGAACGTGGGCAGCACATTTACGCTGCACTTCGAACGTCTTGAAATCTTTAACGGCACGATCGACGGCGCGGCCTCTTCCGCGCCGGCCGCCGTCACAAGCATGAACGAATCAACGTTCAGCGCCACGGTTCTCGTCATCGATGACGTGGCATTGAACGTTAAGGTCATAAGAAACATCTTAAAAAATTTCGGCGTAAACGTGCTCGACTGTTATTCGGCAAAAGACGCTCTCGAGATTTTAAAAACGTCATCGCCGGACCTCATCATGACCGACCTTTGGATGCCCGAGATGAACGGCGAGGAGTTCGCAAAAATCGTAAAAAAGGACCCGAAGGCTGCCGACATTCCAATCATCGCGGTCACTGCGGATATTCAGGTTGAAGACCCGGACCGGGCTTTCGACAGTCTGCTTTTCAAACCGGTGACAATGCGCGGCGTTTTCTCGGCACTTGAAAAATACCTGCCCGAAAAGCGCAGGGTTTGGACAACAAACGAGACGGCCGGCAGTTAGCGGCATTTCCGAGGGAATGCCGCTACCCGAAGAGTAAAACTGAAGACGACCGTCTTTCCGACGGATCAATGATGCGCCGGCAATGCCGCGGCAACCGGCGCCGGTTGGCCGATGGCGGCGATCAATTCCTTGAACCACGGTTGCGAAATATCGAACGGCTTGCCGCCTTTGATACGCGGGAATTCTATCGCACGCAGACGCCCGCCTTGGTCTTCATCGTGACCGATGACGCCGGCTTCGCCGCGTTGCGCGCATTCGACCGCGTAGTCCGTGCAGCTTTTGATGAGCGACAAGTCGGCGGCGTTCGAAGCTGCCGCGCGCGCAAAGTAACCGCTCTTTTGAATGAGCGTTTTTTCCGCACCGATCATGGCGGCGAATTGTTGGCCGAACCATTTGCCGGGATTCACGGCGTCGAGTTTGACGTGGCCGAACGCGTCGCGCGGGACGGCTTCGCCTTTGGCTTCCATTTCTTTCACGATGGCTTCGAGGCCGGCGCCTTCGCTGATGAAAATGTTTACGCAGTCATTTTTGTCCATCAGCGCGCGGAGGCGTTTTGCCTCGGCTTCGATGTCGATAACCATTTCCGGAATATAAACACCATGGACGTCGAACTTTTCTTTGCCGGCGCCGATTTCGCCGAGGAACGACTTGGCGGCGATTTGCCGGCGGTATTCGAGCGCGGTGGCGGCGGTGAGCCAGCCGCAGTTGCGACCCATGACTTCGTGGACGATCAACATGCGCGGGTTCGCGCTTTGCTCGGCGACGACATTGGCGAAGTAGCGCGCGCCTTCTTCGGCGGCCGTCCACGCGCCGAGGCTTTGTTTAATCGGGAAAACGTCGTTGTCGATCGTC
>JAVBUU010000101.1:0-4381 GCA_031555005.1 Opitutales bacterium
GCGAACACGCGCCGCAATCGTTGCACCGCGCCGGATTTAAAGCCGTCATCGCCGGCAGCTTCGCGGAAATTTTCTTCGGCAATTCCACGACAATCGGCTTCCCGTGCGTGTGCGCCGGCAAAGCGGATTTGGAAGAAATCATCGCGTGGGCGAATGCCAATCCCGGCAAAGAAATTGCCGTAAACTTGGAAACCATGACCGTCGATTGCGCCGGAGAAAAAGTTTTCAAAGTCACGATGCCGGACTCGGCGCGCGAAGGCCTGACGCAAGGCCGCTGGGACGCCATTGCCGACTTGCTAGAAGGCGCCGGCGACGTCGCCGCAACCGTCGAGAAATTGCCTTACGTTCGATAAAAAGAACCGCGGATAAAACGAATGAAAGCCTACCTCGACCTTCTCCGCCGGGTTCTCGAAAACGGCGAACCGCGTTCCGACCGCACCGGCACCGGCACGCTCGGTATTTTCGGAGCGCAATTGCGTTTCGATTTGCGCAAAGGTTTTCCGCTTGTCACGACAAAGAAGGTGCATCTGCGTTCGGTTTTTCAGGAATTGCTTTGGTTTATCGCCGGCAGAACCGACAACGGTTGGTTACGGGAGCGCGGCGTGACGATTTGGGACGAGTGGGCGACGCCGGAGCAGTGCGCGAAATTCGGACGTTCCGCCGGCGATTTGGGCCCTGTTTACGGACACCAATGGCGCAATTTCGGTGCGACGAAAAATATCGACGGTTCGTATGCGAATAACGGATACGACCAGATTGCCGAGCTGATTGCCGGCATCAAAAAAAATCCGGCAAGCCGGCGGCATATCATCACCGGCTGGAATCCGCTCGAAGCCGACAAGGTCGCGCTTCCGCCGTGCCACACGCTTTTCCAGTTTTACGTCGGCGCCGGCGACCGGCTGAGTTGCCAACTTTATCAACGCAGTGCGGATTTGTTTTTGGGCGTTCCGTTCAATATCGCGAGCTATTCGCTGCTCACGCACATGATTGCACAAGTTTGCGGGCTCGGCGTCGGCGATTTCGTGCACACGTTCGGCGACGCGCACATTTATTCGAATCACGTTGAACAGGTGAAATTGCAGCTTTCGCGCGAACCGCGCGCGCTGCCGGCGTTGAAATTAAATCCGGCGGTGACCGATCTTTTCGCCTTCAAATACGAAGATATTTCAGTCGAAAACTACGATCCGCATCCGGCAATCAAAGCACCGGTGGCGATTTGAAGATTGATTCAAGAATAAAAAATCCGGCGACCGAAAGGCTGCCGGATTTTTTGTTTTAGCGACGTGCGGACGCCGGAATTTATTTTGCCGGAGCGTCTGCCGGTTTTTCCAAGTCGCGAATCCAAATGTTTCGGAACTCGATCGGGTCGCCGTGGAATTGCAGTTGCAGCGGCAAACGCGCCGCGTGCGCCTTGTATTTACCGACATCGCGCCACTTTGTCGGCCCGAGAAATTCGCGATTGCTTTGCACGACGACGCCGTTGAATACGACAGTCGCCTTTGTCGGCGAAAGCGGTTGTCCGTCTTTGTCGAATCGCGGCGCGGTGAAGCAAATATCGTAACTTTGCCATTCGCCTTGCGGATTCGCGGGATTTACGAGCGGCGGAAATTGCCCGTAAATCGCGCCGGCGCTGCCGTCCGCGTAAGAGCGGTTTTTGAAGTTTTCCAAAATCTGAATTTCATAAAGCGTGTTCATGAAGAAAACGCCGCTGTTTGCGCCTTGCTGCCCTCTGACTTTGCGATCCGCCGGCACGCGCCATTCGAGGTGCAGTTGGCAGTCGCCGTAAGATTTTTTCGTGCGAATGTCATTGTCTGTCACGACAGTCACGCCGTCCCTGACAGGCCAAAGCGTGTTGAAGGTCTTTTTATCTTTTTTGCGCGTCACCGGTTCCCACGCGTCGAGATTTTTTCCGTCAAAAAGAATTTCGGCGTCAGACGGCGCCGGCGTTTGCAGGCAAGTGCCGGAAACCTTTTCCGGCTGCGGGCGATCGGGGTCGTGCACGTGCCACTGCGTGCCGGGGATGATCGGGGTGTTTTTGTAACCGTCAACCGCGACGAGCGGCGCGGTCGCCCCGGTCGCGATTGCGAGGATGGCGGCTAAACGAATTTTTGAATAACGCATACGACAAGTTTCGCTTTAAGAAAACAATCGCGATCGCCGGCGGTTCCGAATTTTAAATGCATCCTCGCCGGACTACTCTATACTCCTGCTCATCCGCCAACCGTTCCGCTTGCGCGTTGTCGAAAAATCGCTTTTCCTTGCGCCCCATGTCCAACCACCGGAACCTCATTGTTGTCGGCAGCGGAATCGCCGGCCTCAGCTTCGCGCTGAAAGTTGCCGCGCGCGGTTGGAACGTTACGCTTATTACAAAAAAAACCGGTGCCGATTCCAACACCAACAAAGCGCAAGGCGGCATTGCGTGTGTCATGGATTCGGCGGACGAGTTTGAGGCGCACGTGCGCGACACGCTCGTCGCCGGAGACGGATTGTGCAACGAAGCCGTCACGCGCGAAATCGTTAAGGCCGCGCCGGAGCGCATTCGCGAACTTATCGAGACGGGCGTGCAATTCTCGCGCGACGGTGGCGGCAATCTCGACCTCGGGCGCGAGGGCGGGCACTCGGCGCGCCGCATTTTGCACGTAAAAGATCTCACCGGCAAAGCCATCGAGGATGCGCTTCTCGCCGCCGTCGCGCGCGAAAAACGCATCACGGTGCATGAGCATTTTTTCGCCATCGACATCATCACGCGTGCCCGGCAGCCTGGAAGCAATGTCGCCGCGGATTCGCCGGAGAACGCCGTGCTCGGGCTTTACTCACTCGACACGCTTGCCGGGAAAGTCGTCACGCTGCGCGCGCCGGCGGTGGTGCTCGCGACCGGCGGAGTGGGGCAGGTTTATCAATTTACGACAAATCCCGACATCGCCACCGGCGACGGCGTCGCGATGGCGTATCGCGCCGGCGCGCCGGTGAGCAACATGGAATTCGTGCAATTTCACCCCACCGCGCTCTACACGCACACCGGCGAACGCGCGTTGATCTCTGAGGCCGTGCGCGGCGAAGGCGCGATTTTGCGGGATTTTTCCGGCAACGCGTTCATGAAAAATTACCACGCGATGGCCGACCTCGCGCCGCGCGACATCGTGGCGCGCGCCATCGACGGCGAGATGAAAAAAAGCGGCTCGCCGCACGTTTGGCTCGACATCCGCGGACGCGGCGAGGCGGCATTGCAAAAACGCTTTCCGTACATTTTTGAAACCTGTCTCCGGCACGGAATCAACATGGACAAAGACCTCGTGCCGGTCGTGCCGGCTGCGCATTATCTCTGCGGCGGCGTACGCACGAATTTGCGCGCCGAGACAACGCTCGCCGGGCTTTACGCTTGCGGTGAAGTCGCCTGCACCGGTTTGCACGGCGCAAACCGCCTTGCTTCGAATTCGCTTTTGGAGGCTGTTGTGCTTGCGCATAACGGCGCTGAATCCGTCGATGCGTTTTTGAAAAATAACGCTGCCGTCACCGGGGATGTGCCGGACTGGTTCGACGGCAATGCGAGCGACTCCGACGAGCGCGTGGTGCTCACGCACAACCGCGAAGAGCTTCGCCGGACGATGTGGGATTACGTCGGCATTGTGCGCACGACAAAACGGCTTTTGCGCGCGCAAACGCGCATTCGTGCCTTAGAGCGCGAAATCACCGAGTATTACCGGAATTTTAAAGTGGAGCCGGCGCTGCTGGAATTACGCAATCTCACGCAAATCGCGGCGCTGATTGTCGAGTGCGCGTTGCAGCGCAAAGAAAGCCGCGGCCTGCATTACACGCTGGATTTTTCGGAAAAAGCCGGCGCGTTGAATGATTCCGTCATGCGCCGGGATGTCGCCGGCGGCACGCGGGAAAATACGCTTTAATCGCCGGCGTTTCCGGTTGCCGCCCGTTACTTTGCCGGCGGCGGGATGATGTTTCCGTAACGGTGATAACTGTGCGAAACGGCTTGCTCGCGGTAAAGCGCGCGCATTTCCAGGCGGCCGTTCGCAAGTGCGCGACCGGGGACGTAGGCCATGTGCGCGGCGTTCGTCGCGCGTAATAACTTTTCGGATACATTGCCAAGCGCACGGAAGACGGTCGTCTTTACCGCGCCGGCGGCGATGCGTGCCGCGAGATCGGATTCGGTTTCGACAATAACTTCGACGCCGGCGAGCGCCGGTGTTTCCAAATCTTTTTTCGGAACGCTCAACATCGCCGGCACGCCGACGGTTTTTGCGGCCAACAACGCCAAGGCGATTTCCGTTTTCGGCGTCGCGTCCGTGGCGCGTATGAGGACGCCGGCGGTTTGCGCGCGATACCGGAAGTGATTGTATTCGCCGTGGATTTGGCTCGGGTCGTGTTC
>JAVBUU010000105.1:0-4904 GCA_031555005.1 Opitutales bacterium
GGACATTCACCGCTATATTAATTCACCGGGCGGCAGCGTCACCGCCGGTATGGCGATTTACGACACGATGAACTTTTTGAACTGCGACATCGTGACGTATTGCGTCGGGATGTCCGCGAGCATGGCGACGGTTTTGCTTTCAGCCGGCACGAAGGGCAAACGCTATGCGCTGCCGAACAGCCGCGTGATGATTCACCAACCGACCGGCGGCGCGACCGGACAGACGTCCGACATTTCCATCGCGGCGAAAGAAATCATTCGCTGGCGCGACGTGTTGAACAAAACCATCGCGAGGCACAGCGGCAAAGACATCGCCCAAGTGCAAAAAGATTCGGATCGCGATTACTACATGACTGCCCAAGAAGCGCGCGATTACGGATTGGTCGATCACGTCATCGTGAACAAGCCGAACAAGGGTTAGGCGCGGGCGGAGGCTCATGCGTCTCCGTGTTTCTGCGTGAGGAATTTTAACCGGTCAGTTGTTTGAGAATTTCCCTGTTTTTAAAAACACCTCGACCTGCCGGATTACCGCGCTTCGCCACAGCATTTCTGTGTGCGCGTAACGCACGACGATGAAGTCGCGCATGCCTTCGAGCGTCGCGGATTTTACCGTTACCGCGCCGTCGTTTTCATCCTCGAGCGCGCGCCGGAAAAACGGATTCATCGTCGAAGAGCCGGCAATGATGCCGACCTCGAAGTCCGCCGGCCCCAATTTTCGCACGATGCCGGCGTCGCCGGTGCCGAGCGCGGCGAGATTCACGCCGACGACCGCGCGCAAAAACTTGCTGCCGACGGCGGAATCCGCCGCCGTGCTGCCGTGATTCGGCGGCCCGATCATGACCGTTCGCCCGAGATTTTTCGGACGCCGGTTGCCGGCGCACAATAAACGCACGATCAGGCTGCCCATCGAGTGCGTGACGAAATGCACGCGCGGCGCGGCGTCCGTGCCGGCGGCACGAAGTTTTCCGGGAATAAATTCGTCCGCGATTTGCTCAATGGGCATCGAGCGCGACGGATAACTGAGGTTGACGATGCGATAGCCGGCTTTGCCCAGACTTGTTTCCAGCCGGCGCATAATCGCGCCGTTTAAGCCGACGCCGTGCAAAAGGACGACGCATTCGCGGGAATCGTTTTCGGCGGAAGAATCGGAGCGCATGGGAAAAAATTTCAGTGTTCAGTTTTCAAAGTCCGGTTTTTAATCGGCAACTGAAAACTTAACACTTCAAACTGAAAACTTCCCCGTGAAATTCGTTCCCGAAAAACCGCCGATTTTTGCCGAAACGCTCGAAACGCTTTCCGCGCGCCTGAAAGACGCAGGGCAGCCGGCGTTTCGCGCGGGGCAAATTCTCGATTGGATTTACAAAAAGCGCGTCGCGACGCCGGCGGAAATGACAAATCTGCCGGCAATGTTGCGCGCGTGGCTTGACGAAATTTTTGATTTCGAGCCGAACGCGATTGTCACGAAACGCGCCGCCGGTGACGTGACGCAAAAACTGTTGCAGCGTTTGCGCGACGGCTCGCTCGTCGAAACGGTGATCATTCGCGCGCCGCAGGAAGGCGTCGGTTTGGATAATTCGCGCAAAACAATCTGCATCTCGACGCAGGTCGGCTGCGCTTACGGTTGCCGGTTTTGCGCGTCGGGACTCGAAGGCTGGAAACGCAACCTTTCGGTCGGCGAAATCGTCGCGCAACTGATGGCCGTTTGCCGGCTGGAAGACGCGACAGATGCCGGCAATGCGCGCATCAAAGACGGCCTCGCTTCCTTCGACAACATCGTCGTCATGGGCATGGGCGAGCCGATGGCGAATTACGAAAATTTGCTTGCCGCGCTGAAATTGATAAACGCGCCGTGGGCGCTCGGATTCGGCGCGCGCCGGATTACGATTTCCACTTCCGGCGTCGTGCCTAAAATTCTGGAACTCGCCGAGGAGTCGCTCGGCGTGCGGCTCGCAATCAGTCTTCACGGCGCAACCAACGCCGTGCGCGACCAAATCATGCCGGTGAACAAAAAATATCCGTTGGAGGTGTTGCTGCCGGCGTGCAAAAAATTCGCCGAAAAACACGGACGGATGCTGACGTTGGAGTTTATTTTAATTCAGGACGTCAACGACTCGCTCGACCAGGCGCAAGCGCTCGCTAAAATCGCACGCGAGCTGCACGCGCACGTGAATTTGATTCCGTATAACACGGTCGAAGGGCTGCCGTGGAAACGCCCGAGCATCACCCGGCAAAACCGGTTTTTTGAAGAACTGAAAGGGCGGGGCATTTCCGCCACGCTTCGCCGGGAAAAAGGCCACGACATCGACGCCGCCTGCGGACAATTGCGGTTGAAAACCGAAAGAGCGGAAAAAGCCGGTGAATGCATGTTGTAGGAAAATGGGAAATTCCCACTTGACGCCGATCCGCGCTTATTTACGTTTTTTCGCATGAGCAGTGTTTTGACGAATAATCGATTTCATCTCATTTCGGAATTTGCAAAAACCGATAACAAGAAGCGGATTTCGTTGGGCGCGGCGTTGGCGGAAGCGACCTCGAAAGCGTTTAACATTTATCGCAACGAAACCGGGCAGATTATTCTGGATCCGGTGAAGGCCGTGCCGGAACCGGAAGCATGGTTGTTTAAAAACAAAAAAGCACTTTCTGCGGTTCTAACCGGAATCAAGGAATCCGCAAAAGGCGAGACGCACGATTTGGGTTCGTTCGCGAAATTCGCCGAATAAATTTCAGCGATGAACCGGAAACTCAAATTTACCTCCGGTGCGCGGGCGCAATACGAACGGTTGGCCGGCAACAAGCGGTTTGAATCTTTGCTTAAGCAAGTTCGGAAAACACTGGGATATCTTGAGACCAATCCGCAACATCCCGGTTTGCATACGCACAAGTATAATTCGTTAATCGGGTACGGCGATGAAGACGTATTCGAGGCTTACGCGCAAAACAGGACGCCGGGCGCATATCGTGTTTTTTGGCATTACGGACCGGACGAAGTTGTCGCAGGAAAACGTGTTTCCGTAATTACGATTCTTGCGATAACGCCGCATCCGTAGCATTTTATTTTCCAATGACCGACGACGAAATCATAACCGGTGAACTCGAAGGCTCCGACGTGGGGCTCGTCTCGTTTTCCGATCGCGCTTTTAACGAACCCTTCGCGTTCGAACTCGGCGGAAGCATCCCGGCGTTTAACATTCGCTACGAAACTTACGGCACGCTTAACGCCGACAAATCCAACGCGATTCTTGTCACGCACGCCCTCAGCGGCGATCACCACGTCGCCGGCAAATACACGCCGGACGACCGCAAACCCGGTTGGTGGAATTCGCTCGTCGGCCCCGGCAGACCGCTCGACACGAACAAATATTTCGTCATCGGCACAAATTGCATCGGCGGCTGCCAAGGCTCGACCGGCCCGAGCTCGATCAATCCCGCCACCGGCACGCCTTACTATTTGGATTTTCCGCAACTCACCATGCGCGACATCGTGCGCGGCCAATACCGGCTTGTGCGCGCGCTCGGCATCGAGCGGCTGCACGCCGTCGTCGGCGGCTCGATGGGCGGCATGCAGGCGTTGCTCTGGGCAACGGATTTTCCGGCCGCCGTCGCGCGCATCGTCGCGCTCGCGTGTTCCGCCCGGCAAAACACGCAAGCCATCGCCTTCAACGAAGTCGGCCGGAGCGCGATCATGCACGATCCCGGTTGGCAGCAAGGCCGCTACGCCAAAGGCCAAGGGCCGCACACCGGTCTCACCGTGGCGCGCATGATGGCGCACATCACTTATCTTTCCGACCAAAGCCTCGAGCGCAAATTCGGCCGGCAGCGGCGCGCAAAAGAAAATTCCGCCGGCAATGCCGCCGACCCGTTTTCCGTCGAATTCGAGGTGGAAAGTTACCTCCGGCACCAAGGCCGCTCGTTCATCAACCGCTTCGACGCGAACTCGTATCTCTACATCACGAAGGCCGCCGACCGGTTTGATTTGACGGAGAATTGCTCGCTCGAAGAGGCGTTCGCACCGGTGAAAGCGCGCACGCTCGTCGTCGGATTTTCGTCGGACTGGCTGTATTCGCCGGCGCAAAATCGCGCCATCGCCATGGCGCTGTTGAAGGCAGGCAAAGACGCCTCTTATGCGGAAATCGAAATGGACGCCGGGCACGATTCCTTCCTGCTTCCGTCGCCGGCGCTGCATCGCGCGATTCGCGTTTTTTTGAATGCGGACTAAGATGCCGGAGACAATAGACCATAGATTACAGACCATAGAAAAAAAACGATAGCCCGTTCCTGTCGTCCGTAATCCATCATCTATCATCTATCCTCTATTATCTTCCCGCAAAATGTCGCTCCAACGCACACAACTCAAACGCGAGACCGACATTCCCGTATTCATGAAATGGATACACGGCGGCGCGAGCGTGCTTGATTTGGGCTGCGGACGCGGGATGTTGTTGGAAAAACTTTCCTCGGAAAAAAAAGCGCGGGGCATCGGTATTGAACGCAACTCCGATAAAATCGCGGTTTGTTTGGAAAAAAAACTGAATGTCATCCAAGGCGATATTTTGAAAATCCTGCAAATGCTGCCGGCGGGCGCGTTCGATTGGGTCGTGTGTTCGCGCATTTTGCAGGAACTGGAAAATCCCGGCGAAATCATTTTGCAGTCGCTGCGCGTCGGCCGGCGCTTCGCGCTCGCCTTCGTAAATAACGGCCATTGGCGCAACCGGCTCTCGATGTTGCGCTACGGACACCGCGCGCGCACCGGCATTTACCCGAACCCGTGGTATCAAAGCGCGCCGTCGAACCCGGTTTCGATTCACGATTTCGAAGAATTTTGTATCCATTACGGCATTACAATCGAGCAACGCGAATATCTCGCCGGCGATTGGAAGACGCCGCGCCGGGCGATGCCGAAACTG
>JAVBUU010000162.1:0-5051 GCA_031555005.1 Opitutales bacterium
GTGCATCAACTGCGCAAAAATCTTGGCCTCCGCCGGCATCGGCACCGTGAAATATCTGCACGATTACCGGAACGACGAACTCGTCTTCGGGCTTTTAGAACAAGCCGGCGTGCGCGTCGAACAACTCGACGCGAAAAAATAATTTTATGCCCTCGCCGGAAAAAGATTCCCTCGCCGGAAAAATCCTCCTCTCGCACCCCGCGATGAAACACGATGCGTTCCGGCGCACGGTCGTGCTGATCACCGCGCACGATGCCGGCGGCGCAATGGGCGTAATCTTGAATCGGCCGCTCGGGAAAACGCTCGACGACACCGATGCGCGATTTGCCGGCAATCCGCTCGGCCCGCTCCCGCTCTACGAAGGCGGCCCCGTCGCCGGCAATCAACTGATTTTTTCCGGATGGCACCGGTCAATGCCGGACAAACACTTTCACCTCTATTTCGGGCTGACGCGGGAACGCGCGCTGGATATGGCCGTGAGCGACCCCGGCATCCGCTTGCGCTGTTTTCTCGGGCATGCGGGCTGGGCCCCCGGCCAACTCGAAAACGAGATGAAACACAACGGCTGGCTTGCCTCCCCGATGGACGCGGAATCGGTCAACACGATTGACGGCGTTGCCCTATGGCACGCAATGCTCGGCAAGCATCACCCGGCAATGCGTCTGCTCGCCGACGCGCCGGACTCGCCGGAGCTGAATTGAGCCGGAACTTTTCCGGTGTTCGCAGGACAAATACGTCGTGCTTATCCCGAATTTCCGCCGCTTCGTTTCGGCAATTTTGTTTGTTTCGCTCGCATTGCCGGCAAGCGCTTCTTCCACGGAAAAAACGTCGCCCGATTCCGTGCACGCGCTCGCCGAGGCATTGTTTCGCGACAACGCGCACGCGAACGCCGAACGCATTCTTAATAAAGTAAAACAATTGCAAAATACGCCGACCGGCACCGTGCCGCCGCCGGTGCCGGATGCCGAAGGATTCACGCCGCTTTTTAACGGGAAAAATTTCGACGGCTGGAAAGGCGACACCGCCGGTTATTTTTACGACGGCGGGACGCTCGTCGTCACGCGCACGTCAAAACGAATCGAAACCGAACGCAAGTATCGCGATTTCAGACTGAAATTCGAACACCGGCTCACGCCCGGCGCCAACAACGGCATTTGGCTGCGCGGCGGATTCGAGTCGCAGATTCTCGACGACACCGCGCCGCAATATAAAAATCTGAACGGTTACCAATACTGCTGCGGCATCTACGGCGCGATCGCGCCGAAAACCGGTTGCCTGAAGCCGCCGGGCGAATGGAACTCCGAGGAAATCATTCTCGAAGGCCGGCGCGTTAAAATAATTCTGAACGATACCGTCGTCATTGACGCCGATCTCGACGAAGCAATCGCGGCGGCGGAAAAATCCGGCGACGCCTACGGCCGGCCCTTTCTCGCCGGAATGAGGTCCGAATGCGGCCCGCTCGCGCTGCTTTCGCACAACGAACATCTCGAATACCGGAACATGCGTATCCGCGAATTGAATACAAAATCAATTTCACTTTCCGGCGATTTATCCGCCTGGTGCGCGCTCGTCGGCAACCCGGCAAAGCGCGCCGGCATGACGCCGGAGTCGCTCGAAGCCGCACGCGAAAAGGCGCGTCCGGCGATGCTTAAAAACTGGCGCTGCGAGGGCGACGTAATTTATTCCGACGGCAAGGGAAGCAACCTTTGCACAAAGCAGCCGTTCGGCGATTTCGAGCTTTCGCTTGAATGGAAAATCGCCGCCGGCGGCGACAGCGGCATTTACCTGCGCGGCACGCCGCAAGTGCAAATTTGGGATCCGCAAAATCCGTCCGACCGAAAACACGGCGCGCACAAAGGTTCCGGCGGACTCTGGAATAATACCCGCGCCGGAAAATTCCCGCTCGTTTGCGCGGACAAACCCGTCGGCGAGTGGAACCAAATAAACGTGCGCATGGTCGGCACGAAAGTTTTTGTCCGTCTGAACGGGCAACTCGTCGTGAACAACGCGACGCTTGAGAATTATTGGGAACGCGGGAAGCCGCTGCCGGCGCGCGAGCAAATCGAATTACAGGCGCACAACTCGCCGGTGCAGTTCCGCAACATTGTCGTAACGCCGCTGGATTGAGGCGCTCCAAAGAACGCGGCGTCGAGGAAATCACAATCCGTCCGTATTCGCGGCGGTTTTTGTAATTCGTTATTTTCCGTTGTGATTTATTTGGGGTTTCGGAATTTTGAATTTTTGTTTTAATTGCCCGCCAAAATGAAACTGACCGACCTAAATTCCGCGCAAGACATCGGCGCAAACTGCCTGCTCGCGGAAATCGGCCCGTTTAAGATTCTCGTCGATTGCGGCATGCATCCGAAAAAAACCGGGAACGACGCACTGCCGAAATTAAACAAACTGCCGCCGCTGGATTACGTCGTCCTCACGCACTGCCATCTGGATCACGTCGGCGCGCTGCCCGTCGTGCTGCGAAAGCAACCGCACGTTCGCGTGATTTGCTCGCCGGCGTCCGCAATTATCGTGCGACGCATTTTGCGTAATTCCGTAAGCGTCATGCTGCGCCAACGGGAGGAACTGAAAGCCAAAGAACTTCCGCTGTTCACCTACGGCGAACTCGACGCCGTCGAACGCGCATTGCTGCCGATTCCGGTCGGGGTGACAAAAATCCTGCCCGGCACCGGCAATGCCGAAATCGACATCACGCTGCACTACGCCGGGCACGTCGCCGGCGCCGTCGGCGTCGAATTCGAATATAAACACCGCAAAATATTTTTTACCGGCGACGTGCTTTTCCAAGACCAGGAGACGGTCGCCGGCGCGACTTTTTTTGATTCCGCGGGGCAAGTCGATACGCTCGTCACGGAAACCACGCACTGCGCGACGCCGCCGGTTCCCGGCACGACGCGCGCCGGCGAAATCGAACGCCTGCTCGAAACGATCAATACGACGATCAGGCACGGCGGCTCCGTCTTGATTCCGGCGTTCGCATTCGGGCGCATGCAGGAAATCCTCGTGATGCTTAATACGGCTCGCCGGGAAAAAAAATTGGAAAAAGCGCCGGTGTTTTGCTCCGGTCTCGGCGTCGATCTCGCGGATTATTTCGACCAAATGGACCGCAAAACCGGCTTCGTGAAATTTCGCCGGCACGTCATGCAAGACCTCGAAGTAAAACCGCTGCGCGACAAATTTTACGAACCCGGCGCGGATTTGCCGGAAAAAGGCATTTACGTTTTATCGAGCGGCATGCTCGTCGAAAACACACCGGCCTGGCGCATCGCGTCGAACCTGCTCGGGCACCCGCACAACGCGATTTGCTTTGTCGGCTACTGCGATCCGGACACGCCCGGCGGACGCCTGCTTTCGCGCGCGCGCGGCGAAGATTTTTCGTTCAACGGGCTTGATTACGTCACGCCGATTCGCGCCGGCGTTGAGCGTTTTTATTTCAGCGGACACGCGGCGCGCGACGATCTGATGAAATTCGCGAAGCAATGCGACCCGCGCGCCATCGTGCTCACGCACGGCGATCCGCCGGCGCGCGAGTGGTTCGAAGAAGAATTGGCGATGGAGATTCCCGGCGCGAAAATCATCAACCCGGCTCCCGGCGTTGAAATAAATGTATAACCGCGCGACGCCGCCCTTCCACTCTGCCCGCCGCCTCCGGGTCGCGCTTGCCGGCATTGCGCTGCAAGTCTGCCTCGGCACCGTTTACGCGTGGAGTTTTTTTCAAAAACCGATTCTCGCGCAATATGCGCCGGCCGGTTGGACGGAGACCGGCGTCACATGGGTTTTCAGTTTGGCAATTTGTTTTCTCGGGCTCACGGCGGCCGCCGGCGGGTATCTGTTGAGCAGCGGAAAAATCGAACCGCGCCCGCTCGCGCTTGCCGGCGCGATTTTATTTTCGCTCGGTCATTTTCTCGGCGCGGCGGCGTTTGCGCTGGACACGCTGTGGCTGCTCTTGCTCGGCTACGGCGCGGTCGGCGGCATCGGGCTCGGCCTCGGCTATGTCGTGCCGGTGGCGACGGCGGCAAAATGGTTCCCGGACAAAAAAGGGTTTGTCACCGGTGCGGTGATTATGGGCTTCGGGCTCGGCGCGCTGCTGATGAGCAAATTGCTTGCGCCGGCGGCGTTGGTTCTTTTTTCCGGCAATCTCGCCGGGACGTTCGCCGGCCTCGGTTGCGTATTTGCGGTTGTGGCGACGCCGGCAGCGTTGTTGTTGAAAAATCCGCCGGCGGCAACGGCATCCGATGCCCCGGAAGTTGTCCGATCCGCGTTGCCGCCGAGCGATACCGCCGGAAAAATTGCCGGGAAGTTCGTGCCGCTGTGGCTTCTTTTTTTCTGCAATATTTTTGCGGGCATCGGGATCATCGCGTTCCAATCGCCGCTCTTTCAGGAACTGTTAAAACGGGAAAATCCGGCGGCGGATTCGGATGAACTCGCCGCCGCCGGCGCAACGCTCATCGCCGTAAGCGCGATTTTCAACGGCATCGGCCGATTTTTTTGGGGCGCGGTTTCCGACCGCATCGGCCAACGCGCCGCATTCGCGTTAATGTTCGCGACTCAGTTTCTCGTGTTTCTCGCGTTGCCGGCGGTAACCGATCCGGCGCTGTTTTTCGCTTCCGTTTGCTGCGTCTTGCTCTGTTACGGCGGCGGTTTCGGCACGATGCCGTCTTACGTCGCGGCGATTTTCGGGCAAAAACGCATGGCGCTTTTTTACGGCATCGTGCTCACGGCATGGGCGGCGGCCGGCATTTCCGCGCCGGCTTTCATGGCACGGTTAAATGCCGCATTCCCCGGCGACGACTCGGCAATGCGCATGCAAATCGGCTTCGGCGCAAGCGCGGCCCTGCTGATGATCGGGCTCGCGCTTACGTCTTTGCCGGCAATAAAAACGCCGCGCACGAAAAAGGCGCAGCGGATTTAACCGAACCGAAACACCGGCGCGCGGGCGCAATTAAGCCAAAAATCCCTTGCGCGACGGCGGCGCGATCAGCAGCGCGTTTGCCTCGGGGTCGTTGATGAATTTCCCTGCCTCGGCATCCCATTCG
>JAVBUU010000030.1:0-6573 GCA_031555005.1 Opitutales bacterium
CGAAAGTTGGGCCGAGAAATTCCGAAATTTTTTCGGATAAAACACCGGCGCGGACGGCTTAATTTTTTGATTTAACCGCAAAAATCGCAGAGATCGAAAAAAGTTCATAAAATTAACGCCGGAAAATTTTGTAATTAAAAAACAATTACATTAACACAACAACCATGTAATTGTTTTTTAATTACAAAATAAAATTACCGGAAAAATTAACGAAACCTTCTTTGCGCTTCTTGCGTTCTTTGCGGTTAATCGAAATTTTCCGTTAAAAACAAAACGCAATCCGAACGCGCCGGCCGAATTGTCCGCAGTTTAACAAAAAATGAAAACGCCCGACCAAACCGAAAAACTCGTTTATCGCCTGCCTTGGTCGGCGCTCGACAAAAACTATCTCCGGCAACTCATCCGCGCCGCGCGCGACGAAGATCTCGCCGGGCTCGGACTCGCGACCCCGCCGGCAATCGCCGGCGACGCGACCACCGCGCTCACGCCCGGCGCGGACAAACCGGCAACCGCCCGGCTCGTTGCGCGTCGGGATTGCGTCATTTGCGGATTGCCGCTTTTGCCGGAAATTCTCGCCGCCTACGCCGGCACCGACTGTAAAATCACAACGCGCGTTGCCGACGGCGCGCACGTTGCGCGCGGCCAAACCGTCGCCGAAATCAAAGGCCCCGCCGGCATTATTTTGACGGCGGAACGCGTCCTGCTGAATTTCCTCCAAAAACTCACCGGCATCGCGACGCTCACAAACACCTACGCCGAAAAACTTGCCGGCACACGGACCAAACTGCTCGACACCCGCAAAACGACCCCCGGCTGGCGCATGCTCGAGAAATACGCCGTCGCGACCGGCGGCGGCCGGAATCACCGCCTCGGCCTTTTCGACCGCGTCATGCTCAAAGACAATCACCTCGCGGCCGGGCACGCCGCCGCCGGCGAACGGCTCGCCGCGCTTGTCCGCAAAGCGCGCTCCGAACGCCCGGATTTGCTCGTCGAGTGCGAAACGGATTCGCTTGAGCAAATCGCGCCGGTGCTCGACGCCGGTGCCGACGTCATTCTCTTAGATAATTTCTCGCCGGAAAACTTAAAATCCGCGCTCGCGCAAATCGCCGACAAGGCTTGGACGGAGGCCAGCGGCGGCATCACCTTGGAAAACATTGCCGCCCTTGCGGCGCTCGGCCCGGATTTCATCTCGACCGGCGCGCTCACGCACCAAGCGACCTGGACCGATATCGGCCTCGACTGGGAATAAAAAAACCTCCGCGAAAACGGAGGATTTTTAAATGGGGTGGATAACCGGACTTGAACCGGCGACCCCCGGAATCACAACCCGGTGCTCTAACCAACTGAGCTATATCCACCATTTCAGAGGCGCGGGATTCAGCCGTCAAACGCACCGGTGTCAACAGAAATTCTCGAAAACAAACGCTCACCCGTGCGCGAAAGACAACACGTCAATGTCTTCGGCGCCGGCCTTGTGAAGCGCGCGACAGCAGGCATTGAGCGTCGCGCCGGTCGTAAAAACATCGTCAAAGACAACGTAACGCGTGCCGGCGTTGAGCGAAAATTTTTCGTTTACGACAAATGCGCCGCGCACGTTCAGGGCGCGTGCCTCGCGATCCAGACGCGTTTGCGTCGAGGTGTTTTTGACGCGCCGCAACAACGGCACGCAGCGCGTTCCGCGCAGCTGACCGGCAAGCGCGCCGGCAATCAATTCGGCCTGATTAAAACCCCGTTTTCGCAGGCGGCTCGCGTGTAAAGGCACCGGCACAAGCACCGCGCCGGCGAGAAATTCCGGCAGCCCCGGCGTCGTGAGCATGATTCGCGCAATGTCTTCGAGCAAATGCGTGCCCCGGCGATATTTGAGCTCATGAATAATTTGCCGCCCGGCCCCCTTCGCAATCACCGCGGTTCGCCCGTGCCGAAAAACCGGCTTCAACGCAAAACAGTGCGGACACTGCTGCGCGATGACAACATGCCCGAAAAACGGAAATCCGCACGTTTCGCAATACGGCTCGCGCACACGATCCAACCGCGCCAGCCCCTCCGGCGAAATGAACCGCCAGGGCGGATTTTCCGCCGGTCTGCCGGTGACGACGCAATTGCGCGGAAACGCAACATCGACCAGACGCGCAACCATGTTTCGAAAAAATGACCCCGGCGACCCGGCGGCAAAGTCCTGAGAAGAGAGCATTTTTTACAATTAAACAGTCCTTGCGCATTCTCAATTCCGACCGGCAAAAACCCCGAAGTCCGCAGCCGCTCCGCGCCAAAAAGGGATTCGCGTTTGCCAAAAAAACAGCGCGCCGCAACTTCCCGGAATGCCTTTGTTTAATTTCGACTCTTGCCCGGATCGCGCCGGCACCGACAGCACAAAGTGGCAGCGTTACGCCGGCACCGACATCATCCCCGCCTGGGTCGCCGACGCCGACTTTTCCGTCGCGCCGGCAATTATCGAGGCATTGAAAAAACGTCTCGACCACCCGGTCTTCGGCTACGCCGCCCAACGCAAGGAGACCGCCGATGCGGTTATCGCTTACCTCAAACGCAATCACGGCTGGGAAATCTCACGCGAGTGGATCGTGTTTTTGCCGGCGCTCGTTCCCGGCATCCATGCATCGATTCGCGCCGCCGGAAACGCCGGCGACGCCGCGCTCACCACAACGCCGGTGTATCCGCCCTTTCTTTACGCGCCGGCAAATACCGGCCGCATATTGAAAACCGTGCCGATGATTTTCGAAAACAACCGGTGGACTTTCGATTTTGCCGCGCTCGACGCCGCGACGACGCCGGAAGTAAAAATTTTCGTTCTCAGCAATCCGCACAACCCGCTCGGGCGCGTTTTTGACAAAACGGAACTGCAACAACTCGCCGACTACGCCGAACGGCACAACCTTGTCGTCTGCTCCGACGAAATCCACTGCGACCTTGTGCTCGACAAAACCGTTCGGCACACGCCGCTCGCGACACTTTCTCCCGCAATTGCGCGACGCACGATCAGCCTCTTTTCGGCAAGCAAAACCTACAACACGGCCGGCCTCGTTTGCGGCTTCGCCGTGATTCCGGATGCCGGCCTCCGCGCCGATTTCCGCCGTGCGATTGCCGGCGTTTCGACGGAAGTGAACGTCTTCGGCTACATCGGGCTCGAGACCGCTTACACGCACGGCGAACCCTGGCGCGAGGCCTGCCTCGACTACCTGCGCGGCAATTTGGACCTAATCATGAATGAAGTCGCGACGATGCCCGGCATCACGCTTCGCCAACGCCCCGAAGCCACGTATCTCGCATGGCTTGACGTGAGCGCGCTCGGTTTCGAAAACCCGCAAGCCGCGTTTGAAAAAGGCGGTGTCGGACTCAGCCCCGGAAACGATTTTGCCGGCCCCGGGCATGTTCGGCTTAATTTTGCCTGCCCGCGCGACCGGTTACGCGAAATTCTGCGCCGCATCCGCGCCGTCGCGGAAAAGACCGCCCCGGGCTTGCCGGCACCTGCCCTTTCGTAAAAAAACGATTTCTTGAATTGTTCTTTATCGAAAACAAATAATACTGGCTCTCATCCACAGCATGACGGATTCGGAAACAAAACAAGAAGTGAAGCTTCAAGGGGTCGCCGCAGCACCCGGCGTTGCCCGGGGCGGTGCTTTTGTTTTCTTGCGAAACACCCCGGAAATTCCGCGCTACATCATCCCGCCCGAGCGCCTGAATCACGAAATACAGCGTTTTGAAAACGCGCTCGTCAACACGCGCGCGCAAATCTCACAACTGCGGGAAACCGTTGCCAACCGCCTCGGCGAGGCTCAGGCCGGCATTTTCGACGCCCACCTGCTCGTCCTTGACGATCCGGCGCTCATTGACGAAACGCTCTCCTCGATTAACGGGTCGATGCTCAATGCGGAGCACTGCTTCCATACGGTTGCCGAAAAGTACATTGCGTTCTTTTCCAAAATCGAGGACGAGTATTTCAAAGAACGCGTGGTTGACATTCGCGACGTCTCGCAACGCATATTGCACAACCTGCTCGGCCTCTCGCCGCGCACGCTTGCCGACCTGACGAACCGGCGCGTAATCGTGGCGGAAGACGTCACGCCGTCCGACACGGCATCGCTCGAAACCGGGCACGTATTCGCCATCATCACCGACGCCGGAAATCGCACGAGCCACGCGGTAATCATGGCGCGCTCCTTGCGAATACCGGCAGTCGTCGCCCTGATTGACGCCTCGAAAAAAATCGCGCCGGACGACTTCCTTCTGGTCGACGGCTACGCCGGCATCGTTTACGTCAACCCCTCGCCGGAAACGCTGTCGCGTTACGAGGAACTTGAGCGCGAGCACGATGAATTTAACCGCAAGGTCTTGCGCGAAACCGACCTGCCGGATCTCGCCGCCGACCGGCGCGCATTTTCGCTTTCGGCAAATGTCTGCGGCGCGGAAGACATCGACGCACTCAAAAAGTACCGGGCAAACGGCGTCGGCCTCTTTCGCACGGAAGCCGTTTTCATAAAAAACCAGAGCCGCATCCCTGACGAAGAAACGCAACTCGCCGCCTACCGCGCGCTCGTCGAAGGCGTCGCGCCGGCAACCGTCGTCATCCGCACGCTCGACATCGGAGGCGACAAAGCGCACGGCGCCCTGCAAGCGAGCGAACACCGCGAAGAAAACCCGTTCATGGGTTTTCGCGCCATTCGTTTCTGCCTCGAAAACAAATCCGTTTTCCGGACACAGCTGCGCGCCGTGTTGCGCGCAAGCGCGTTCGGCAAAACAAAAATCATGTTCCCCATGATTTCGTCGCTCGACGAACTGTTGCAGGCAAAAGCCTTCCTTCGGCAAATCGAGGACGAACTGCGCGCGGAAAACATCCCGTTCGACGAAAAAATCCCCGTCGGCGCGATGATTGAAATCCCGGCGGCGGCGATTTGCGCGGAATCGCTGGCGGAACACGCGGACTTTTTCAGCATCGGCACAAACGACCTCGTGCAATACACGCTCGCCGTGGATCGGGGCAATGAGCGCATCGCACACCTCTACGAACCGTGCAATCCTGCCGTGCTGCTGCTCATCCGGCATATCATCGTCTCGGCAAAAAAGAAAAATGTGCCGGTGAGCGTTTGCGGCGAACTTGCGGGCGACCCCGCTTTTGCCTCATTGCTTTTCGCGCTCGGTGCCGACTCGTTGAGCATGACTTCCGGCGCGATCCCTGAAATTCGCTACCTCCTGCGCCGCACGACAAGTGCCGAGCTGGAACAGCTCGTCACGCAGGTTTACGCCGAAACCAATCCGCAAAAAATCAGCGCGATCCTGAAAGACTTTGCCGTCGAACGGCTGAAATAAGCCGACGCGGGACAAAGCGCGCTGTCGCCGGCAAACGGTATAAAAAACGGCAACGAAAAAACGGGTTCGGATTTTCGTTGCCGGAAATTTCACCGGGCAAAAGAACTCGGCCCGGAATCACGCCGCCGACCAACGCTCAACCTCAATAGCCGCACGGCAGCCCATCCCGGCCGCTGTGATCGCCTGCCGATATACATGGTCGGCACAATCACCGGCGACAAATACGCCGTCAATGTTCGTGCGCACGCCGCTTTGATCCGTTGAAACAATATAACCGGCATCGTCCATGGTAATGACGCCGGCAAAAATCTTGGTGTTCGGTTGGTGCCCGATGGCGACAAAAACACCCTTGCACGCCAATTCGCTCAGCGCGCCGGTCTGCGTATTTTTCACGGTCATACCGCGCACCTTGCCGTCGGAACCGCCGAGAATCTCCGTCGGCGCGGAATTCCACACCGGCGTGATTTTCGGATTTTCGAGCACCCGCTTAATCATGATGTCCGACGCGCGCAACGTGTCGCGCCGGTGCACGAGATAAACCTTGCTCGCGAAACGCGTGAGAAAAAGCGCTTCTTCCGCCGCACTGTCGCCGCCGCCGATAACGGCGACGTCCATGCCGCGGTAAAATGCGCCGTCGCACGTCGCGCAGGTCGTGACGCCGTTACCGCCGTAATATTCTTTTTCACCGGGAATGCCGAGAAAACGCGGCGCCGCGCCGGTGGCGATAATGACGGCGCGCGCCTCGTAGGTTTTCGTGCTCGAATGCAAACGCTTCACCGGGCCGTCGAACGAAACATGCTCGATCACGTCGTGCTCGAACCGCGCGCCGAACCGCGCCGCCTGTTGGCGCATGTTGTCGGTGAGCATAAAACCGTCGATGCCTTCCGGGAAACCGGGAAAATTTTCCACCTCGGACGTCGTCGTCAACTGCCCGCCGGGCTGCGAGCCCTCGAGCACGAGCGGGTTTAAATTGGCGCGAGCCGCATAAATGGCGGCGGTAAGGCCGGCGCAACCGGTTCCGAGAATGATGACGTTTTCCATGATTAAAACGAAAGCGTTGCCCGGAATTTTTAAAAAGACGAGTCGGCACTGCCGGATTTTTCCGATTCAAAAATTAAACAACGCCCTAATTCCGGCGAGGCGCGGCAAACACGCAAAATCGGGAATATCCGTCCGCAAGCTTCGTTAATCGGAAAACATTCCGGCGTCGCGAGCCGGCGTCGCGATTCCGCTCAATGACGCATGTTTCGG
>JAVBUU010000061.1:0-26749 GCA_031555005.1 Opitutales bacterium
CGGCTCGATCATCGACCTCGGCGTCGAAAACAAAATTTTGGAAAAGAAAGGCGCATGGATCGCCTACAAAGGCCAACTCATCGGCCAAGGCCGCGAGGCGGCGAAAGATTATCTGGCGAAAAACCCGGCGGTCATGGAAGAAATTTCGAAGGAAATCATGTCAAAGGTGCAAGTAGTCGGCGGCACGACGCTCGGCGAAAGCGAAGCGGTCGCGGCAATCGAGTAATTCTCTTCGACGGGCGCACGATAAGCGTGTTTTCAAAAAAAGCCTCAACCGAGGCATTTTGGGAACAGAGGAGCCTGCGCCCGGGCAATCGCACTATCCGGAACAGAGCGAAGCATCGCTCCAGGTTACCGGAAAAAACAAGAGCTGAAAATCCGGCATTAACTGCTGCCGGGCTTTCAGCCCTCGAATTTTTTATAATTTCAAACCCGGTACAGCGTTCATACGGACACCCGCGCTCGTCGCAGGCTGTTTTGGCTGACTGCCCCTTTTGCGGCGGACAGCTCAACCGGAAAATGCTCCGACGCCTGTCACAAAATCTTTACCACTTCAAGGCGCCCACGCCCCATGCCAAGCCGCCGCCGTAACCGCAAACGACGGTATATTCGCCTTTTGCGGGTTTCGCGGTCTCTAAAAACTCCGCCAAGGTAATCATCGTCGAAGCACCGGCGGTATTGCCGTATTTAGCGATATTTTCGGGAAATTTCTCGACAGGCTCTTCAAGCAGGCTCCGAATTGTCGCGATGATGTGCGTATTGGCCTGATGCAGGATGTAGGCGTTTATTTTGTCTTTTGAAATGGAATGCGTCTCAATGTATTTTTTCAACAATGCCGGCGGACGCGAGGTCGCAAATTCAAAAACGGCCTTGCCGTTCATCGAGAAGAAAAAGTCGCGCGCGTTCGATTCGTTGATATCTCTGACGGCAAGCTCCGAGGCTCCGCCTTTTGTCGTAATGTATTCATAGCCGCTGCCATCGGACATCAGCACAAATTCCATAAGTTCGGGAATATCGTCCCGGGATGAATCTTTGGTGAGCAAGACCGCTGCGGCACCGTCGCCAAAATACGGGTAGGTCGCAAAAGAATTTCTGTCCCCGGTTTTTGAAATCGCTTCGGCATTGATAACCAAAATGTTTTTTCGCGACGACCCTGCGAGCATACTTCTTGCGATTTCGAGCGAATAAACACCGTTAGGGCAGGTCGTGTTCATGTCGAAAGCAAAACACGTCGTCGGCAGTCCCATCTTGTGCTGAATGCGCGAGGCACAGGCCGGCGAGAATCGATCCGGTGTGCCGGTCGCCAAAATCAAGCCGTCCACATCCGACAAATTTAAGCCGGATTTCTTGACGCATTTAAGTCCGACTCTTGCAGCCAAATCTGAGAGCTGCTCACCGGGGCGCAAATGTCGGCGCGATTTGATGCCAATTTTTTCGTTTATGATTTCGATGAATTCCGGCGGGAATTGGGTCAAATCCTCGTTATAAACGATGTTGTCGGGAAATTCCGCAGCGGAGGCCAGTATTTTTATGTTCATTTTCAGTGGTTACGTTTGTTTGTGCCAAACTGACATTTAGTTCGCGCTTATTTTTTGAGGGAGCTTTGTATCAAACAAAATATAATCTATCCAATTTGACGGCGTAATTACAAGCGTCATAAATAACGGTTGAGACAGCACCCATGAAACAAGATAAATGCAAAACAAATTCAAAACGGAGATGGGGTCTATAAGCGTCTGAACTATACCCCTGCTTGTAAAAGACACAAAATCAACACCGAATACGCTAAACACAATATAATTAAAAATGCTGAGAAACCCAAAATGTAAAATGTAAATATTAAGCGAAGCCGCACCGATGTCGGTAAATGTTTTTATGTTCCTGCCGGGGAAAACGCAAATTATCCCTACCAGCGCAATAAGCGAGAAAAAGATATGCGTTGAGTTTATTGCTAAAACGGTTGTCAATTTCCCGTGCAGGGGTGCCTTCGCAAAAAGGATAATTACGCCCACAAGACACGCACCGTAAAAATACTTCCAATACGAATAACGCATGTCCACAATCTTCTTCCAATCAAGCGTCAAGCCAACCATGTAGAAAGGAAAGAACTTTACGCCGTTTGCAAAATTATACCAGATCGCTCTGTTTTTAAGCGGGTCTTGAATTAATTTACAGTAGGCCAGCAGATCCAAAGATAAGAAGATAAGCAACGCCCCGGCAATCGAAATACAGACCGGATATTTTGTCTTTAAAAGGATTTTCCCCAAGCGAACCCATACAAGCATTGCCAGCAAATACCATAGAATTCCCGTGTCATTCTTAAACAAAAAGAAATCGACAATTCCGTCCAACGAATTGAAAGCGGACGCATCTTTAAACAAGTTTCGCGAAGTAAACGGAATAATGAAATGCGCGAATATGAATATGGAAAATATCTTTTTCGAATAACTTCCAAGATTCACCGCTTTGGTTGAATAGCCCGTTACGAACGCAAATATGGGCATCATCAAGGCAGTCGCGAAATACGAGATATTTTGCGAGGCCGAATGCCATACGAACAACATCAAGATGGAAAACGCTTTAAGGTTTTCCATTAAGAAAAAATCACTCGGACTATAATACGATACAGGCTTTTTCATCTAAATCACAAAAAATTAACCGCCCTTAATAAACTAAGGACGGTTATCGGGTGAACAAAAATCAGCTCAGGGAAACGAGCAGATCCGCAAATTCACCCAAGGTCATGGGCATTATTGCGAGTGCCGCATTTCTGGGAAGTGCATTCGCGACCGCACCGATGTTCTTTTTAAGCTCAATCTGGAAGTCGACAATTGCCATGGAATCAAGTCTGGGAATATCCATGAATTGCGTTTCGCTTGTGAGAGGCTTGCCGCCGTCATTAAAGCGTTCAAGCGTTTTTACTATTATTTTCAGATATTCTTCTTTTGTCATAAGTTTATTAAGCGGCAACGGAAATCATGCTTCCCGTATCATTTGTCAATATTTTTTGGGGCCGGCACGCCGGATGGAAAATTTAACCGCGAAAAAGAGCATTCTGACTACGCTCTGCCGGCGTCGATCAGGATCCGGAAATTATTCCGTTTCCGGCAAGCGTTCCCATTTTCGCGTAAAGCTCGCGGCCGGCGGCGGATTCGCGCGTCAAATCTTCGGCGAGTTTTATTTTCCCCGGCTCAAACAGTGTCGCGACAAACGAACCGCCGAAGCTGAAAAATCCCGCTTCTTCGCCTTTGCCTGCGTAATTGTTTTCCGGATACGTGAACGTCATGCCGCCGACATTCGTCGCGCCGATGACGACGAGACAAACGTCGCCGAATTCTTTGGTTTTTATCGTGAGAACGGCACGCTTGTTTTCCCAAAGGTAATTCACGTTCCGGCGGAGGGCGACCGGGCTCACGGAATACAGCCAGCCGTTGACTAAGCGCGGCGCGCTCGCGACGCCGGCGACGGGAAAGTGAAACCGGTGATAATCCACAGGGCACAACCGCGAGCACACAATCGCGCCGCCGGCGTATTTCGCGGCGAGCGCCGCGTCGCCGAGCAAGGCCGGCAAATCAAAAGCCTGCCCTTTGGCGTAAATGTTTTTTACCGCCGAAATATTTTGAAACCCCAAATGCCTCCCGTCCGCCGGAAAGACGACGATGCCGTCGTCGCCGGCAATCGGTCGCGCGCCGGGCTTGAGTTTCCGCGAGAAAAAATCATCGAACGATTTAAACGAATCGACGGCGCCGGCAAATTCCGCCGGGTCGAGCGCATAATCCGTAATGAATTTCCGGATACGCCAAACGCTTGCCGGTTTCCGCATGCGCCAACCGAACCACCGCGAAAAAAACGCGCGCCGAGCCACGGCCCAAAGCGCGAGCCGCCCGACAGGATTCTCGTAAACGAAACGCATCGGACCTTCGCCGTAAATTTTTTCGGTTTCGACGCTGCCGGTCCGGCGATTGAAAAATGTAATCGGTTCGCTCACGTCCGTCGTGATTTGCGGAAATTGCGGCCTCGGGAAACATTTTTTTGCGCGTCCCGCGCATTTTTTCGTTTTCCCGAAAAACCCTTCGGTATTGCCGGCGGAACTTTTCCGCGCCATTTTCGCGCTCCTGAAAATCATGAAACCTTCTTTATTCTCTTTGCGCGCTCTCTTGTTTTCTGCCGCGCTCACGCCCCTTTACGCCTGTGCTCAGCCCGCCCCGGCCGAGGTGAAAACGCCTGCCGCGGCAGAAACCGAAAAAACGCCGGCAGTCGAAACCGCGCCGGCAGCGCCCGCCAAACCGCAAACGCCGCCGGTAAAAGCCGACGAAGAATCCGCGGAGGAAAAGGCCGTTCAAAAGGAAATTGCCAAATTGCGCATGGAGAAAAGCCTGCTCGACGCCAAGCTCGCGCTCGCCGAAACCAAACGCCGGGAGACCTTCACGCCGTCCGACGCCGAGCGTGCCGAACTCGACTCGCAACGCGCGTTGCGCAATGCCCGCCTCGCCGCGGAAAACATGGCCGGCGACGAAGAAAAAGCCAGGATTGACCGGCAACTCGCTCTCGACAACGCAAAGTTCTCCCAAACGTTCTCCCAAAAAATGAACCGCCTCCGCGAATTGGAGACCGAGGCAAAAATTTTGAAAACCGAATCGGATAACGCACTCGCCAAACAAAGCGCGGAAATCGCGCAGCATGCCGCCGAAATCGCCCTTTTTCAAAAGCAACAAGAGTCGGGCAAAGTCGTTGCCAAGGAAGTCAAATACCTCAAAGAGCCGCTCGTGAACGGCACGCTCTACATCAGCGACCGGCGCATCCCGATGAACGGCGTCGTGACCGGCGAAATGGCACGGGGCATCATCCAAGCGATCAATTTCTTCAATAATCAGAGCACCGAATACCCGATTTTCATCGTCATCGACAACTCGCCGGGCGGCTCCGTCGCCGCCGGATTCCAAATTCTGAAAGCCATCGAGAGCAGCAAAGCGCCCGTGTGCGTCGTCGTCAAAGGCTACGCCGCCAGCATGGCCGCCGTCACCACCACGCTTGCGCCGAAATCGTATTGCTACAGCAACACGATTATCCTCCACCACCAAATGCTCACGACATTTCGCGGCAATATGACCGTGCTCGGCGAGCAACTCGAAACCGCAAAGGAATGGTATAAACGATTGGCGTCGCCGGTGGCCGCAAAGATGGGCCTCTCGCTCGACGACTTCACTGCGCAAATGTATGCGCACACGAAAACCGGCGATTGGGAGGAATTCGGCGACAACGCGCAAAAACTCAAATGGGTGGACACCGTCGTCGAGCGAATCGAAGAGCAAGGTATTCTCGACATTTTGCCGGAAAACGGCCCGCGTCCGCCGGTCGTCCGCCCGATGGCGATCACGAACGGCTGTGTCGATAAAATTGACGAGAAGGGCCGGCGCTACATCCAACTCCCGCTGCTCACGAACCCCGCCGACTATTGGTGGATTTCCGACAGAACCGGACTTTATCGCCCGGAATAAGTCATGAAAGTTCTTGCGCGGAAACGCGAAGATACGAAGCAAATAAAAGAACAATTCTTTCCCGCTGAAATAAATTAAAAAACAGCCGCGTCTCCGCGCCTGCGCGCAAGAAACCGGAAACCCAAATTAAAACACATGCTGCTCCCCATTTGCAAATTCGGCGACCCGGTGCTTCGCGAAAAAGGCGCGCCGGTAACCGAGTTCAACCCTGCGCTCGGCACGCTCGCCGGCGACATGGTCGAAACGATGCACGCCGCCCGCGGCATCGGTCTGGCCGCGCCGCAAATCGGGAAAAGCATGCAGTTTTTCGTCATTGATTTGGCGGTAAAACCCGGCGAGACGCCGGATTTTTCCTGGGCGCTCGACGGCAAACCCGTGCCGCTCGAAATCATGATGCCGCTCGCGGTCGCAAACCCGGAACTCGAAATTTTGCCGGACGACGAATGGCTCTACGAGGAAGGCTGCCTGTCGTTTCCGAACCTCACCGGCGAAGTCGCCCGCCGGGAAAAAGTCCGCCTGCGTTACCGAGATTTAAAAGGCATCGCGCATGAAATCGTCTGCGACGGTATTTTTGCGCGCTGCATCCAGCACGAATACGACCACTGCCAAGGCATCCTCTTCATCGACCGGATGGAAAAAGCCGATTTGGAAAAAATAAAAACGAAGGTGAAGCAACTGAAGCGCGACACGCAGGCGTATTTGAAAGAATTCGGGAAATAGCGCGCCGGCCGCCGAAAAATATCCCCCGGTCTCGCAGGAGCGAGCCCGTCCGAATTCCCGCCCGGCGGCTCCCGCAAAAACATCGCTTGCCGGCGCTGCCGGTTTTCGCGATGAATCAGGCATGGAAACAAAAGCGTTCCCCGTGCAGCTTCGCAGCGTCGTCCCCACGACGGACGGCTCCGCCGTGTTTCTTGCATGCGAGGGAAAAACCTTTGTCATCTACATGGATTCCGCCGCCGGCAACGCCATCAATACCGCCCTTGCCGGAGAGCGCAAAGAACGTCCGATGACACATGAGTTGGTCGGACACATTTTTGACGGATTCGGCATCGAACTTGATCGCGTCGTCATCAACCACGTCGAAGACGGCGTTTATTTTTCGCGCCTGATTCTCGGCATGAAGAATGAAATCGGCACAAAATTGACCGAAGTCGATGCGCGCCCGAGCGACGCCGTCGTCTTCGCCATTCGCCGGAAACGACCTGTTTTTGTGACGGCCGGCGTTTTGGCAAAAGTCGAAGACATGTCCGAGATGCTTGAAAAAATCATGAAAACAAAACACTGAGCCGCGCCGCCCCGGTGTTGCCGGAAAACCGAGTTCGGAAACCATGTCGCCGGATTATTTAACCGACCTGTTAAAAAGCACCGCGCCAGCGCCGCCGACAATGCTCGCGCCCATGCAGGACGTGACGACGCTCGGATTTTTCCGGCTCATGGCGCGTTACGGCGCGCCGGATTTTTTCGTCACCGAATTTTTCCGCGTTCACGCGACCTCGACGCTCGAAAAAGACACGCTCGCCTCAATCACCGGCAACGACACCGGCCGGCCTGTTTTCGCGCAACTCATCGGTGAAGATGTGCCGCACATGGTGCGCGCCGCAAAGGAACTGCTTGCGCATCCCGTCGCAGGCATCGACTTGAACCTCGGCTGCCCGGCACCGAAAGTTTACAAAAAAAACGTCGGCGGCGGCCTGTTGCGCGACATCCGAAAAACGGAAGAACTTCTCGCCGCCCTGCGCGACGCCACCGGCGAACTCGGCGCCGTTTTCACGGTAAAAATGCGCATCGGATTCGATTCGCGCGAACGCTTCCCGGAGTTTTTGGCGTTAATCGAAAAACACCGCGTCGATCTGCTCACCGTCCATGGTCGAACCGTAAAGGGTCTTTACCGCAGCGCGGTCGATTACGACGCCATTGCGCTCGCGGCGCGCAGCCTGCCCTGCCCCGTAATTGCCAACGGCGACATCACCTCGGCGGCAAAAACCGAAACGGTTTTGAAAATAACCGATTGCGCCGGCGTCATGCTCGGCCGGCACGCGATTCGCAATCCGTGGGTATTCCGGCAAATTCGCGAACACTTTTCCGGCGAAAAAATTTTCCGCCCGACGCTCGCCGACGTGCGCGACTATGTCGATGCGCTCGACGAAAATTTGTGCGATGCGGCGATGTCGCCGGAACGGCGCGCGGCGCGCTTAAAAAAATTTTTAAATTTCGTCGGCACCGGCATTGATGCCGGCGGCGCGTTTTTATCGGCGATGCGCCGCGCGCCGGATCTGCCGGCGCTGTTGCGCGTATGCGACGCACATCTCGTTGCCGGCGGGCGCGCCGGCACGGAATTCCCGCAAGAACCGTTCGCCGGCATTATCGCGCGGCCGAATTGCGAAATATAGTGCCGGCGGTTTAAAACGTCGCCTGAAACTGCACGCGCACGCCGTCGCCGTCCGCGTTATTTACGGCCGGTTTTCCGGCCGGCGCGCCGGAGAACCGACCGCGCTCGTAGCCCGCCGAAATTTTTATCGCATCGGCGGCGGCGTAAAAATTCATGCCGACAAAAAGCGTTTGCGCCTTGTCGTAAACGCCTTCGTCCGCAGCGGAGGACCAACGCCAAATCGCCATCGGCGTTCCGCGTCCGTCCGTATCCAAATAGCAATAACGCACAACCGGTTCAATGTCGCCGATGCGATAGGCGGCGACAAGATTCGTGCCCATGGGAATCGCATCGGCGTCCGTTGCGTTGCGACCGTTTTTCACAAACGCCCCGATGTATTCGGCCAACAACGATAAATTGCCGAATTTGGCTTTAATAAAAGGATTCCAGCCGATCGTTTGGGAATCTTGCCCGACGGCGACGGCAGTGTTGTCGCTCCGGCTCCAACCCAAATTCAATCCCCCCGTGACAGTGTTTTCCTTGGAAAAATTAACCGTCTGCTGCGCGTTTGCCCAAAACGAAAGGTCGTTGTTATATTCCGACGCATATTGAATCGAGTCGGTGTAGCCGTTGACGAGGGCCACGCCGTATTCGAACGGCGCTTCCTTGCCGACCTTGCCGTCCCAATACAATCCGACGTGCCGGTTGGCAAAACCGAGACGCCCGTCCGGAATCGTTGCCGTCGAACCGGCCGAGCCGGTGGTAAAATAATTTGTCACGATGGAGCGCTCAATCGCCGGCAAGGCATTGGCACCGCAAACTTCTTCCATCGCGAATTTCACTTTGCGATAACCGGCGGTCGCAGTGCCGTAATTTTCCGCATTAAACGTGATTGCGGCGTTTTCCAAAAAATCGCGCGACCGGTAAGTGGGATCGGAGACGAACGTGATATACGCGCCCCAGCCGTTGTCCAATTGCGCCGTGATGTTGAGCAAGGCGCGGCGCACTTCGAACGTATTGGTGTCCGGCGGATTCGGATTAAGCGTCCCGCCGCGCACATGCAAAAAATTATATTGCCCCTGGACGTAGCCGGAGAGGGTAATTTTTTTTGTTTCCTTACCGGCGACCGTCACGGCGGAATTTTCGGACCGGAATTTTCCGGCAAGCAGCGACTCGCGCTCGGCCTGCGTGATGAGTCCCTTTTTTTCAAGTAAATCGATTACGGCGCGATCTTGCGCAAAAAGCGACCCGCCGGCGAAAATGAATGCACCGGAAGCAAGAACGCAGGGCAATAAAACGGCTTTTGACATTTTCGAAATGTTTTGAGGAAAGCGCGGGTTCGTAAGTATTGCCGGCATTCCGGCAAAGCAAAAAAGGCGGCCGGCCGGCGGGAGCAGACTTTGCATTGCCGCCAAAAGCACGCGCGCCGGCAAAAAGCGGCTTTACTTTTCAACGCGACACGTCTCTTTTCGGCGGTTCGGAGAGATGGCAGAGCGGTCGATTGCGGCGGTCTTGAAAACCGTTGAGGCGCAAGCCTCCGGGGGTTCGAATCCCTCTCTCTCCGCCACTTTGCGCGTCGGAAAAAAGTCGGGACATGTTGCCGGAGGCATCGCAGCCCCGGCGACTCGATGAAGCCCGAGCTTTGACGGGGTTCTTCGGGCACTGGCGAAAACGCACCGCGGTCCCGGCGAGTGCGCTGCCCGAAAAAATCACCGGGGAGTTATAATATTTTCAAATAACATTGAGAGTGTTTCGAAACGATCCGATTTTTAACGGGAGGACCCGGAGATCGCAGAGGACATTTCTCCACGCGCTCCGCGACCTCCCGGTCATGTTTTAAAACATCTGCAAGCCTCGCGATGTCTTTGTTAAACGCTATAAAAACTACCGGCCCGCCGAAAGCTTGCGTCGCAGCTTACGGCCCTTTTCGCACAGTGTTACGACCGGAATCGACAAGCGACGGAGAATCTTCAGCCCGGGACGCAACGAAAACGGCAGCGCGCCGGGCATCCGGTAATTTTGGGAAATCAGCCATTTTACAACATCAATATACGCGTCATATGAGGTGAACGAGTAATCGGTCCAGCCCTTCCAGGGCTTCGGATGACAGACAAAGTGAATGTATATCGGCCCCGGCTTGCGGTTCAGCCGGTAGCCCGATGAAATCGGGGGCGCGTCTTTCATGAAAGAAAGAAGGCTGTTGAGCACGGATTCATCGGTTTGAAAATAAGCTGTCGTGCGGCTGTCGGTAACGCCGACATTGTCGTCGGGAAGCACCTGCTTCATTTGCCGGTCCCAACGTTCAAGAAAATCGCGCCGCGTCGCGCCGATCGACAAGGCGCAGGCAGAAACGCAGCCCGGCAGCGCCGCATCCGAGCGCTCTCCGACATCCCGCTGCCAAACATCCGTCATCGCCTTCGGGATTGCCCCGTGCGTTTCGCCGGGGCCGTAAAATCTGCGAAAACCCGTCATTTCCGCAGCGCCGCGGAGGCGAACATGAATTTCCTCCGGTCGTTCGGGAGCCAGCATCCCGGAACAGTTGCCGGAAAAAAAGCCGTCGCAGTCGATCCATGTCATAAACTCGGTATCGGCGCAAAGCATTGCCTCGGCCTTCCGGCAAGTCATAGAACGTTTGGAGGGCGGAGCGTCGACGATGCGGATCGGCGCAAATTGAGTCAGAAGTTCTTTTGCCTGCGGGGTATATTTGTCGGCAAAAACCAGAATCGGTTCATCCATGCCATGCTTGCGCATTGAAGCGGCCAACAAAAAGACGCCCCAAAAGTAATTCATGTCGCCGGCAGTTACTACCGTATTGTTTTTCATAAAATATATTCGCTTGTCGGACAATGAGTATTGTCGAAAAAAGTATAAATTCAACGCGAAGACGCGATACGAAACTTATTGAGCAGTTCCGTTATTTTGTCCATATTTATCGGTTTAAGGATTACGTCATTAAAGGTATCGCCGAAGTTGAGCGTTTGAGAATCGGCAGTGACCGCGATGACCGGCACGCCCTGCCCGTTCGGCTCTTCGCGGACGAGTTTTGCGAATTCTTCGCCGCTTATGTTCGGCATCCAGATGTCCGTCAGGATAATGTCCGGCTTTGATTTTCTTATTTCTTCGAGTGCTTCTTTGGCGCTCAACGACAAAACGGGCGTGATGCCGAGTTTTTTAAGTATCGCCGCCATGACTTTCAGGTTCATTTCGACGTCGTCGACCACAAGGACTTTCAGGGCGGCAAAACCGGCGAGATCCGGCCGCGGCGTACTGTTGTTCACGGCGGGTTGGCCGGAGCGGGAAACATATTCGAGGTTCGGGATAATTACGGAAAATTCGCTTCCTTCTTTCAACACGCTTGTTACCGAAAGTTCGCCGCCCATTTCTTTGACCAGGCGTTGCGAAATCGGCAAGCCGAGCCCTGTGCCCTCAAATGAATTGAAGCCGCCGGCAATGTGCTGCGGTTGTCTTTCAAACGGGTCGAAAATCTTGTCGATATACTCCGGCGCAATACCCATGCCGGTGTCTTTTATCGTAAATGAAAGATTCCCGGTTTTCTCCGATGTTTTATCAAAACGCACGTTCACCGCAACGCCTCCCTTGTCAGTGAACTTCACGGCGTTTCCGATTATGTTAATCAACACTTGCTTGAGTCGCATAATGTCGACGACCGGCTGCGGCATATCGGGGGCAAGATTCAGCGAAAGCTTCAGGCCCTGTTTTTGAACGCGATACTTAAATATGCTCAAAATGTCCCGCAGGACGGTTTCCATATCCGCCGGCGTTTTTTCCATTTTCAGTTGACCGGATTCGAGCTTGGAGAGGTCAAGGACGTCATTTATCAGCGAAAGCAAGGCGTTTGCCGCGATGTTGATGTTTTTGAGATTTTCGAGGTTCTCCTCTTTCGAAACATCCGCACGTTGCGAGAGATCGCTGTAACCGATAACGGCATTGAGCGGGGTACGGATTTCGTGGCTGACGGTGGCGAGAAAAATGCTCTTGGCTTTATAGGCGGCCTTGGCGTCTTCCATTGCCTTGACCAACGAACGCTTGTCCCGATTGTGCGCGGTCATGTCAATGGAGTTGCTCAGGATATATTCGACCTCGCCGGCGCTGTTCAGAATGGGACTGGTGGAATTCAGGTATTCGCGTCCGGCGACTGCAAGTTCGTAGCTGATGGGCTGCTTCGACCTTATGCATTGGCGCACGGGGCAGTTTTCGTCGATGGTTTTACGTCCGCAAAAATAGGTATTACACGGCATCTTCAGCACTTCCTCGCGCGGGATTCCGGCAATTGAAACCGCTTTTTGATTCAACGCGATAAGCTTGGCGCGTTTGTCATACATCAAAATCGGGATTTGTATGGAATCGAGAATAAGCGATTTTTGTGCTTCGCTCGCTTTAAGGGTATTGATGGCGTCGGTGCGCTCAAGATAGAGTTCAAAGATGTTCGAAGCCGCCTGAATCATGCGTTCGTCGGTTGCCGTAAACTTGTGTACGGATTTGACGAAATCGATGCCGACGAATCCCCAGAGTTTATTTTTTGTCCAAATGCCGGTGATCAGGAGGGTCTGAATTCCCTGCGCCATGAGAATTTCGCGCGAATCGGCAAACTCGACGGCGGTGTCGTGCAGCAAGTCGTCGGTACGTATAACCCTGTGTTCTTTAAACGCCTGAGTCCACCGGGAAATGCAGCTGTCCGGAACGTCCTGAAGGTTGTCTTTTTGGGGAACGATTCCGGGCGCGCACCATTCGGAGGTGTTGGAAACCGTGCCGTCGGCGTAATGGAAAATGTAACACCGGTCGGCATTCAACTGCTCGCCGATGATTTTCAAGATGGCGTCGGAAACTTCCTGCTGCGTGCCGGAGGAAAGAGCGAGTTTCAGGCAGGCATTGATGATTTTTTCCTGCTCAATGTAGGATTTCATCTCGTCGGTCGGCTTGTTGCCGGCCTTGCGTGCGGACAACGCGCGGAGCAGAAAAAAGACTGCGGTGCCCAGCGCGGTCGCAACCGCATACGGAAGAAGCGTCAACGGGGTAAATGCCGGCGTTTCCCCTCCGGCCAAAGCAAACGCGGCGGGCGGGAAAAAAAGAACCGGCGGGACAAATGAGAGGCTCATGAGACGCGTCAAAATTAAATGGGATTGGAATATTTTATCGGCGTTTGCCGGGGAAATTTTATTCGGGGACGAAGGCAAAAACAAGGAATCGCGCCGATTGGATTTTCGGTCGGCTCTTGCTTCCGGCGGTTAACCCGCCGCGCGTTTCGCGCCGGCGAATTTCTCGAGTGCGTTTCTTACTTTTTCGATTGTTACCGGTTTGAGCAAAACATCGTCGAAAACCTTATCGGGATCTTTCATTTGGGTGTCGGCGGTGACTGCGACAATCGGGATGTCGGCAAGTTCCGGCGTTTCCCGGATTTTCCGGGCAAAGAGTTCGCCGTCCATTTCCGGCATCCAAAGGTCGGTTAAAATGATCGCGGGTTTTTCGGCCTTGATTTGCTCCAGTGCGTTGACGGCCGAGAGCGCACTCATGACGTTCATCCCTATTTTCTTGAGAATGGCGGCAAGCACGTTCAGATTCATCTCGATATCGTCGGTAATCATCACCTTGCCGACGGGAAGACGGGAGGGACCTGCCGATTGTTCGGATTGGACCGGCGCAACACTTGTCTTGGCATCGCTTATTTCCACGTCGGAAAGCAAAATCGTGAACGTGCTGCCTTTGCCGGGGTCGCTTTCGACGCGAATCTCGCCGTTCATTTGCTTTATGAGCCGCTGCGAGATCGCGAGTCCGAGCCCGGTGCCTTCGAGCACGTTTGCGCCTTTCGCTCTGTTCGCCGGCTGGCGCTCGAAGGCATTAAATATTTTCTGCAAATATTCCGGCGCGATACCCATGCCGGTGTCGCTGACTTTCACTTGCAACGTGCCGGTTTTCCCGGTGCCCGGCGCGAAATCCGCCTCAACCCGAACACTGCCCCGATCCGTAAATTTCACGGCATTGCCGATTATGTTCGCGAACACCTGCTTGATGCGCAACGGGTCAATGAGCAACGTCGGCAATTTGCCGCCGGAAACACGTTCAAGCGTGATTTTCTGCTTGGCGGCACGGAATTTAAAGACGTCCATCACCTCGCTCAGCAGTGCATTCAGATCGACCGGCAATTTCGTTATTTCCATTCGACCGGCCTCGAGTCTTGAAATGTCGAGCACATCGTTAATCAGGCTCAAAAGCGCATTCGCCGCGGAATTGATGCTTTTGAGATTATCGACAACCGTATCGGCCGGCAGGTTGCGATCCTGAGAAAGCTCACTGTAACCGATGACGGCGTTCAGGGGCGTGCGCAGCTCGTGGCTGACCGTCGCGATGAACAAGCTCTTGGCTTTGTCCGCGGCTTGCGCGGCTTCCATGGCCCTGGTGATTTCGAGTTTGCTCTTTTCAAGGTCCGTAATGTCCACGGAAAAAATCATCACGGCGTCTTTGCCGAAACGTTTTTCGGGAAGTTTTACAAATGTGGCGCGCCGGTATGAATCCACGCAGTGGTAGATGACGTTTTCCTCGCATCCGGATGCGCGCGCGACAGCCAAACCGCGCAAAAACGGAATGTGAATTTCGTCCGGCAATTCCGAGAGGTGAAATTTCTTTTTCCCGTCTTTCAGCAACTTTTTGATTTGGGCGTCCGCAGAGTGATTAAATATCAGATAGTTGTCTTTGTCATACGCAACGATTCTGACAGGAAATTTGCCGTAAATGAACGCATTGTCCCGTATGATGTTGTTGCGTTTTGCGGTTGCCACAATCCAAACCGTGAGCGCGAGCGCAAGGAATGTGCCGCTCGTTATGCCGTATCGATAGGTGAACCAGAAAGACGGCGTTTTGCCGGAAATCACGCACCCTTGCGGGAGTTCCTTTTCCGAAATGCCGAATTTCTCCAGCGCCGGATAATTAAACTTGGAAAAAAACCGCCCCTCGGCAACGCGCGGCACGGTTTCGCCGGCGAGTATTTTTTCGGTAAATCGCGCGGCAGCCCTGCCGTTTTCGACGCCGTCGGCCATCATCCCGCCAAGTACATCCGCGTTGCCGGTTTCGTTTGTCGTCAACACCGGGACGTTTGTTCGCGCAAGACGCGAAAGCAGACTCTCGCGACTGACAAAAACGCCGGGCTTTGTGCTGCTCCAGTCGGAATACAGCATGACGGAGTCTTCGGACAGTCGCGACACCGCTTCAAGCATCTCCCGGGTGCTGAACTCTGCTCCGTTGATCAGCACGGCTTCCCGGTTCGTGAGTTTTTGCACTTCCGCCTTGAGATAATTGCCGGCGGCGATTCCCCCCGTATCGGCGGCCGTTATTATCGCAAATCGTTTTGCGTTCGGGAAGAGGCGCGCGGCCAAGTCGATGTTCGCCTTAAGCGCTTCCGGCCTTCTCACAAAATAAAAATTGTCGCTGACCCGGGGCAACTCCAAGAACCCCGGATAGCCGCAAAATATGACCGAAACCTCGCGCGGGATTTCATCGGCATGTTTCAAAAAAAACACCGTCGCCGGCATATCCGCGATTACCGCGATCGACGGTTTCTCCGTTTTTATTTTTTGCAGCGTGCGTTCAAAGGTTTCGCCGGACGGACGGGCAAGTTCCAAAACGGTGGCATCGAGTTCCTCCGCTTCAATTTCGATGGAAAGCTTCTCATTGCCCATGAAGTACTCGCCAAATCCTTCAAGCGTACTCCTCGACCATGGCGACGCGGCGTTGAAGGAAGATACCAACAAAATTTTCCCGGGCTTTGCACGTCCCGGGGCCTCCGCCTCCGCCCCGCAAACAAGCGCGCCCCGGATCAACAACACCACCGGGAAAAAAATAAAAATTCCTCTGAAAAATATACGGGCGAACATGAAATATTATTTGCCGGAGTAAAAGCGTAGGACAGCGACCACGAAAATGCAAAGCGCCCCGCGATTCAATCAAATACTTCTCACTCTTTTGCCGGAAAAATGCCGTCGCCGGCGGGTTTTTCAACGCCGCCGAACAATCACCGGCTGTTTAGTGTCTTTAAAAGAAAAAGCCCGTTTGCGATTAACAAACGGGCTTTGTCGAAGTGGCGGGATGGACGGGACTCGAACCCGCGACCTCCTGCGTGACAGGCAGGCGCTCTAACCAACTGAGCTACCACCCCTCGACCGAAGGCGGGTGAAAGAAAGAATAATCATTACGTCGTCAAGTGCCTTTTCGGAAAATTTCCGTAAAAATCGCCCCGGCCCGACATCAAAACATTTCCGCCAACTCCGGCGCAAAAAGCGCAATGGCCATCGAATTTAAATTAAAAACGGCATGCGCGAACATTGATACGCGAATATCGCCGTTCTTCTCGTAAACAAAACACCAATACGCCCCCAAAAGGCTCAGCGAAAGAAATCCGAACACGTTGAAATGAATCAGTCCGAACAACACGCCGCAAGCAACGGCAGCCGCAACCCGATTCCATGCGCCGCGGAAAATGCGGAACAGCACACCGCGAAAAAAAAGCTCTTCCGAAACCGGTGCCAGCACGACAACCGCAAGCAAAAGCAGCAAAACGAAACCCGCATTGTCACGGTTCGCGGCAATCATCTCAAAAGTCTCTTGTTTCGGCAGCGAAATTTTTTCGCCGGAGAAAAATTCGTATCCCGCCTTCAAAGACATTGAGAGCATTCCGCCGGCCCACGACAGTGCAAAACCGCCGAACAAGCAGGCAAAGGGATGCCATGCGCGCCCGCTTCCGGCGCGCACAGCCGGAGCCTTAAATCGAAAATCCGGCGCGGCAAGGCGCAGAAAAAAAAGTAACCCGCAAATCAAAAAAACCTGCCCGCAAACGGTTCCGGCGATTGTTGCATAAGCGTTCAAACACTCGCGAATCGAATCGAACGCGCCCGAATCCGTCCGTTTCAAAAACCCGGCATACGCATGAAGCGGAAGCGCGCCGACAATATTGCCGACAAAAAACAGACAAACCGCTGCCGCAATCACCGGCAAAATCCGGCGCGCCGGCGCTGCCGGGAGCAGCACTTCCGGCACCGGCTTCGGCGCGAAACAAGCGAACGCCTGCCAAAACAAAACGCCGAGACCGGCAAAAATCAAAATACCGTTCAATGCCAAAAGAGCTGCCGCCGGCGCGGAAAAATCCGAAGATTGAAGGCTCATTCGAAACCGGAACGCAAAAGGTTACTTCGGGACAAACGACGCTTCACCTCACGCCTCGCACGCCGGCTCTTCGATTTTTCCGTCCTCAAAAACAACCTTGCCGCCGACAATCGTCATTGCGACCTTGCCGCAAAGTTCCCGCCCGAGATGCGCGCTGTTGCTTGACCGGCTCAAAAATTCGCCGGCTTTCGGCGTCCATTTTTCTTCCGCCGAAAAAACCGCAATGTCCGCCGAGCGGCCGGGCAACAACGTTCCGGCATCAAGCCCGAGCACGCCTGCCGGGCCGAGCGTCAGCTTCTCGACAACCGCCGGCAACGACGCGCGACGCGTGCGAACGAGCGCTTCAAGCACCACGGGAAGCGCGGTTTCAAAACCGATTGCACCCGCCGGCGCGTAATCGAATTCGCAATCTTTTTCCGTCGGCGTCACCGGCGAATGGTCGGAAACAACCGCGTCAATCGTGCCGTCGAGCAGCCCCTTTATCAATTCTTCGCGGTCCTCGTCTTCGCGCAACGGCGCCGGCAATTTTAAATTCGTGTTGTAGTCGTGCAGCATCGCATCGGTGAGCAGCAGGTGGTCGGCGGTGACTTCGGCTGTCACGCGAACGCCTTGCGCTTTGGCGCGCCGGACGAGTTCGACCGAATTGCCGGACGTGAGATGTTGCAGGTGCAAACGCGCACCGGTGAGCCGCGCCAAAAGAATGTCGCTCGCCACGACGATTTCTTCCGCCGCACGCGGAAAACCGCGCAACCCCAGACGCACCGACCACGTGCCCTCGTGCATCATTGCGCCCTGCGTCATGCTGCTATCCTGGCAATGATCAAACACGACAAGCCCGAACATCGAGGAATACTCGAGCGCGCGCCGCATGATTTCGTTATTTTGCACGCCGCCGGTTCCGTCCGTCACGGCGACGACGCCGGCCTTTTTCAACGATCCGATCGGGGCGAGTTTTTCGCCCTTGTGCCCTATCGTGATCGTGCCGGTCGGCAAAACGCGCACGACGGCCGTGCGCGCCGCAATGTCTTTTATCAGTTGGACAGTGCCGACATTGTCTGCCGGCGGCGTCGTGTCCGGCATGCAAACAACGGTTGTAAATCCGCCGGCCGCCGCCGCGCGCGTTCCGCTGCGAATCGTTTCGCGCGCGGTGCCGCCGGGCTCCGGCAAATGGGCGTGCAAATCGACAAATCCCGGCGCGACAACCTTGCCGGCGGCATCGATCACGCGCGCGGATTTTTTTTGCTCGTCGGAAAGTTTTTCGACAAAAACGCCGCCCGCAACAAACACGTCGCCGACTGCGTCGCGTTTGGCGATCGGGTCGATGACGCGGCCGTTTTTAATCCAAAGCGTCTGATTGTTTTCGTTTGTCATTGAAATTCGGATACGCGGTTAATTTTTCGACGAACGGTTTGCGCACAAATGCAACACGGCCATACGCACCGCGATGCCGTTATGCACCTGATCGAGAATCACCGAACGCGGTCCGTCGGCGATGTCGCTTTCGACTTCGACGCCGCGATTGATCGGGCCGGGGTGCATGATGATCGCGTCCGGCTTGAGCCAGCTCATACGCTCTTTGTTCAACCCGAACATGCTCGTGTATTCGCCGAGCGACGGGAAATGCGTCGTCGTCTGGCGTTCATGTTGTATCCGTAAAAGCATTACGGCATCCGCGCCGTCGAGCGCACGGCGCAAATCGTGCACCACGCGCACGCCGGGATAGGTTGAAAAAGTTTCCGGCACCAATGTCGTCGGGCCGGCAAGCGTCACCTCGACGCCGAGTTTCGTAAGGCAATGGATATTCGAACGGGCAACGCGCGAAAACAGGATGTCGCCGAGAATCGTGACTTTTCTGCCGGTCAGATCTTTTCCGAAACGCTCGCGCAAGGTGAACGCGTCAAGCAACGCCTGCGTCGGATGCGCGTGCGCGCCGTCGCCGGCATTAATGATCGGAATGTCCATCACGCGCGCCAGATAGCCGGCGGCGCCGGCGGCGCTGTGGCGCATGATAATCATATCGGCGTTCAGCGCGCGAACGTTCAGCGCCGTGTCGCGCAGCGTCTCGCCTTTAACCAAACTCGACGCGTTGCCGGCGATGGAGATTACGTCCGCGCCGAGGCGTTTTGCGGAAACCTCGAAGGCCGTGCGCGTCCGCGTACTGGGCTCCATAAACAAATTCACCACGGTATGCCCGTGGAGAAAATTGTATTTATCGCGGCTTGAATGCGTCGGTTTAAAAATGTCGGCCTGAGCAAAAATGGTTTCAATTTCGGCGCGCGAGAGCGGCTCAATATCGGTAAGGTCCTTGCGAAACCAGGATGCAATCGGGTCGTTGGCACTCATAAAAAAATGGAAAAGGGGCGCGATTTCAGCGGCAAAGGTTGAAAGAAATTCCGGCACGGGCAAGCGCGGTTTTTCCGAATGAGAACGCCGCGTGCCGGCAAATCGTTTCCAAAACACGAATGCAGCGTGCTCCCGGCCTCCCGGGCAACTCCTTTTCAATTTACGGCGATAACGGCGGCACTTTGCCTCTGTTGCGTTTTAATCGACGCAATCCTGATCGTTTACGGCATCGTCGTCTTTGAAAATGAGTCGGAAAAGATATTCTCCGGCGCGGTGTTGTCCGCACTCGGTTACGCGACCGGCATCGTTGCGTTCAAAAAGTTCCGGACGCTGCAACAAGCATCCGCAATCAGGATTTCCCGAAAAACAATTTAACGCAAGGAATGCGGCCGGCGATCATTGATACGCCGAAGCTGAGAATCAAAACGAGCCCCAAGAGAAAGAAGTAACTCACCCATAAATTGATCGCCAAACAGGGCATCGTTTTCTCAATCAGAACCAAAAAGAAAGGATGAATCAGGTATACGCCGAGAACGCCGTCCGCAACGGTTTCGACCGGGCCGCGCAAAGCCGACCCTTCCTGCCAATCGGCAAACTGTAAAAAGAAAATCACGATTGAGATCGCTCCGACGGCCGCAGCCGGGCCGGAATACCGCAACAGGGATGAAATCTCCGGGTTAAGGAAGAACACCCCCATTCCAATCAACGACAAATAAAGGAAAGCGGTTACGCCGGATAATATTTTTACGCCCGGGCTCTTCGGCACCGAACGCAGTAACATGCCCGCAAAAAACAATCCGGCATAGGGAACAAAGCGGAGCGGGAAAAACCGGAATACGGCACTGTCCCACAGCTCCGGCGTGCACCAGACAAACAGGAAAAAAATTCCCAACGGGATCAAACTTCGCCCCCGAAGCTTTTCTCTGAGCAGCCAACACACGGGCGTGAAAAAATAAAGCCCGGTTAACATGAAAAGAAACCAGAGATGATAATACGGCATGCCGAGATACATGTCGGCAAGCAATGAATCCAAAGTAAGCCCGGTTTTGGTTACGGCACGAAAAGCCAAATAAAAACAAGACCACCCCGCCAGCGGAATCAAAATACGTGAGGCGCGGCGCTTAAGAAACTCTTTCGCGGACAGTTTTTTTTCAGCCAGGCAATAGCCGCTCAATACGATAAAAACCGGCACTGCCCAAAAACTCACCGCCTTGCACAGCGTACCGAATTGCAACAGCGCCGAATACCCTTCCGGCGCACTTGTCCAAAGACTGCGGTAATGCAAAACAACGACCCCGCAAATCGCCAGAATTCTCAACACGGAAACTTGTTTTGAATTAATTTTTTCCACGGTGGTCTTATAATTCGTTACGGGGAGATATTAAAATGTTATGCGACTCAGAATCGGGGCCCGTGCATCAGGGGAAGCACCTTCTTGCTTTAACCGAAACCGGTCAAGCCCCATTCCGCGGGGCCGCATCAATCTGCATATCTTCGCATTACGCCGGCATTGCGGCACCGAATCACTTCGGGGGCCCCGCCCTTCTCGCCCAATCAACCGCGCCGGCTTCATCGGAAAACGCGCCGTCGAGCTGCGCCTCAAACGCATTTTCCAAAACCCGCTTAAACGCGACGCCGGGCGTCATGCCCAAATCAATCAAATGCCGGCCCTGCAAAATCGGCTTCGGTGCCGCGTCCTTTATCGCCAATTCCACCGCGCGCCGGATGAGCCACTCGCCCTGCGGCGAATCGCCGGGATCTTGCGGCGGGCGCCCGCGCCGGTCCGCGTCGTCCACGCGCACAAGCCGGTCAATGCGTTCCACGCGCCGCGCGAGCCGGCGCACGGCGGCATCGGAGCCTTGATTACGCCACAATTCCAACGGTCGCATATGACACTCGACGAGCGGCAACACCGATTCGATGAGCTCTTTGTGACGCGTCATGCGTTCCAAAAATTTTCGCGCAATCGGAACGCCGGCAGCCTCGTGCCCGTAAGCATGCCATCGCCCGTCGGCCTCTTTTTTTGTCGTCACGGCCTTGCCGAAATCGTGACAAAGCACGGCAAACCCGACGATCGAATCTTCCCAATCGTTGCCGGTGCGCCGCTCTGCGAACGCATCCAGACAATGCAGCGTGTGATTCCACACATCGCCTTCGGGATGCCACTGCGGGTCTTGCTCGCAGCCGATTAAAGCTTCAAGTTCGGGATAATATTTCACCCAACCGCAATCGCGCAAAAACGTCAGCCCGAGCAACGGTTTTTTCCCTTTTAAAATGAGCTTCGCCCACTCCTCGAAAATGCGTTCCGCCGGCAATCCCTCCGGTTCGATTCGCCGGCAAAGCGCGACGGTTTCCGGTGCCGGAACAAGCAGAAACCGCGCAGCAAACTGCATCGCGCGCAACACGCGCAACGGATCTTCGGAAAATGCCGGCGACGTATGCCGCAGAATTTTTTTCGCCAAATCCGACCGACCGCCGTGCGGGTCGATAATTTCGCCGGTCGCCGGATCCCAATAAATCGAATTAACCGTGAAATCGCGCCGGGCCGAAGCTTCGGCGATGTCCATGTGCGGATCGCCCTGCACGCAAAAACCGGTGTGCCCGGTGCCGGTTTTTGATTCGCGGCGCGGCAGGCTGACGTCAATCGCGTGCCCTCTCAGCTTGAAAACGCCGAACGCCTGCCCGACTTCGATAACGGAAAATTTCCCCGAAAGCGTCTTCTTCAAAATCGCCGCCGGCAGTCCGTAAACTTCAATATCGACGTCTTTCGGACGCTCTCCGAGCAACGCGTCGCGCACGCATCCGCCGACAAGCAACGCGCGCCCGCCGGCACCGGCGACGGCGGCAACGATTTCCGCCGCCGGCGAAAGATCGCCCTCGAGCGGGATGAGATCGGGAAATTTTTCGCGGGAAAACATCGTAGAAATTTTTAAAAACCGGCGAAGACACGCGACAAAAAAACAAAGGGCACCCGTCGCCGGATGCCCTCGTTTTTGCGCAAATGCGCAGTGAATTATTCGCCGGTAACGACGGTGGTGGTTTCGGCCCAAACACCGAGGATGCTCTTGCCCTTGATGTCCACCGTGGTGATGCGCTTGATGCCGCCTTGTTCAGCCGCAGCTTGGATGCCGGCGTCACCTTGGCAAATGCCGATGATGTTCACGGCCTTGGATTGACCCGTCTTGGAGCCCTTGGCATTGCCCGTGGCGGTACCGGAAAGAGTCGCGTCGCTGTAAAGCGGGCCGAACGCATTCGGAACGGCGCAACCGGACAGCATGGCAACAACGGCAAGAGCCGAAACGGAAAGAAGGATGTTTTTCTTCATAGTTGTGTTTTTGTTTGGGTGTAAATGCCTCCGCCGCAGTCGCTGCCGCAGAAAACATGTGCGCGTAACATGTTTTCCCGCCTCCGTCTGTCAATAAAAAGCATGATGTTTTTTTCGAACCCGTTTGCGGAAAAATCCTTCTACGCGCTTGCAAAATTCACGCCGTTTGCGCGTATTGCCGGGGTGTTTCCATTCTCGTCGGACGAAAACAAAAACAGGAGCCGCCGCTTCCGCCGCTGCGGAGCGATGGCGTTTCTTTTCGTTTTGACCGCCGCGCCGACCCTGCCGGCCCAGACCACCCCCATTCCGGCAATTAACGGAAGCGCGCCGCTTTCGTTCATAAAACGCGCCGACGACGGCTTCGCGCTTGCCGCCGGCGACGACGCTCTGGAAGCCGGCCTCTCCGCAATCGCCGCCGATCTTTACGCCGACGCAATCGCCGCCGCGAACACCCACGAAATACGCGAGCGCGCGCACCTCGGGCTCGCCGGCGCGCAGCTCGACCGAAACGATCCCGGCGGCGCGCTGAAGACACTCGCGTTCGTCAAAAATTCGCCGGCAAAATCCGTGCGCCTCGCCCTCGCGCACGCGGCACTCGGCAACCCGCCCCGCGCCGAAACCGCATTGAACAGCATTTCCGCAATCGAATTCGGAGGGCTTTCAACCCATGACCGCTCCTGGTATTGCATCGCGCAAGGACTCGTCGCCCTCGCCGAACGGAAATTCGAAAGCGCAAAAAGTCTCTTCGCCCAAGCCGAAGCCGGCTACGACCACAAAACGGAATCTCCGCAACGCCGGCAAATCCGGATGCTCTACGCACTCGCCTGGATAAGAGAACGCGGCCTCTTGCCGGACGACGAATTCGCCACGCTTCGCGAAAATACCAAAAAATACAAAGACTCCCAAATCGGCTTCGAGTTGGCCAAAGAACTTGCCATCGAACTCAACCGCCGCGGCGACAAATCCGGCGCAAGCGAGCTCTTGCGCAACCTGATCTTCTCGCCCGCGCGCCCCCTCTCGCAAAACGAAATTTCGGAAACGCTCTTTCTGCGAGGCATCATCCTCGGCGCGGACAACAAAGAAGGCCGCGTCTGCCTCTACGACGTCATCCGCAAAAAAAGCGATCCCGACCTGCAAATGCAATCCCTGCAAGCGCTCGGCGCCGCGGTCGCCCAAACCGCCCCGGACGCCACCGCCGCAGTCGCCCGGGAAATTTTCGAAGAACTTTCCGAAATCGCCGCCGGATCGCCGGACACACGCACGCTCGACCTCCTCAACCTCACCCGCGCCAAAGTCATCTTCCCGCTGAACACCGCGGACGCCCGCGCCAAAGCCGAACGCGCCGCCAACGCCGTCCTCGAAAAAACGCCGAACAGCCCTTATCAACCCGACGCCCTGCGCATCCTCGCCTCCGTCGCCTGGAAAAACAAATCCTACAGGCGCACCGCGGACTACCTCCTCAAACTGAAAAACATCGTCCTGCCGGCAAAACAACCGCATCTGGGACTGCTTGCCGCCGATGCCCTTTTCCTCGCCGCGCAATCCTCACCGGCAGAGCTCCCGGCCGCCGCCGCCGCCTACGCAGCCGTACAACCGCTCATCATTGATCCGGACGAATTCGGCGCCGTCCTCTTCAACCGCGTCGACTGCGAACTGAAAAACAACAACATCGCCGGCGCGCTTCAAGCCGTCGCCGAAGCACGCGAAACCGTTGCCGGCTACGAAAAAAAACCCGCCCCCGAAATCTTTTTCCGCTGCGAATGGGCGATCATCGACAAACTTCGCCGCGAAGGAAACATCAACGAAGCGGCCGAACGCCTCACCCGGCTCCTTGCCGAAAACCCGCGCATCGGAGACTCCTTCCGCTTCCGATTCCTCTGGCAACAGGCACAACTCGCATTCGCCGCCGGCAATTACAAACGCGCCGGCGAAATCGCGGAAACCGTCGCCAAAGAACTCCGGCAACTGCCGCCGAACGCCCCCGACGAACTCGCGAAAAACAAAGAAAAAATCATCAGCCAGGCCGACTTTTTGCGCGCGCGCTCAAACTTCGCCCTCGGCGAATCCGAACGCGCCGAAAACGAATTGCGCGCGCTCCGGAAAAATTTCGCCGAAGAAGAAGCCGCCGCCGAATCCTACATTTTCGAAGGCAGCGCCTTCTCCGCCAAAGGCGACCACGCGGCAGCCGCCGAAGCCTTCGAAAAAGCCTACCGCAAATACCGGCAAACCGATCTGCCCTCGGACCGCCAAAACCCCTCGCTCAACAAAGTCGCCGCACTCGCCCTCTTCCTCGCCGCGCGCGAAACCGTCATCGTCGGACAAAACGGCGCCGGCCTCGTCGCCTACACACGCGCCCAAGACCTCTACGAACAATTTGCCGCCGAATTTAAAAACAACGAACTCGTCACCCGCGCCAACCTCGCGCAAGCCGACCTCTACCGGCTTTCCGACGACTTCGACCACGCCGCACTGCTCTACGGAGACATCGCCAAAAACAGCCCCGGCACACGCGACGGCCGTTGCGCCGAACTCCGCCGCGCCGACTGCATCCTCGCCAAAGCCGTCAAAAGCAACACCGCCGGCAACGTCGCCGCCGCGAATACCCAAATAAAAAACGCCGCCGAAGCCTACCAACTCCTCTTCGAACGCCCCGACCAATGGCCCGACATGACGGCCGAGGCCGGCTACAAATGGGCTAACGCGATTTCGCTCCTCAAACCCGACCCAAACGAAGTCGCCCGAGGCGAAGCCGCCATCCGCAACGAAGCCGTAAAATCGCACTGGTTTGTCGTCCGCCAACTCACCGCCGGCGAAAAAACGTTTGCCGCGCTCGGCACCGGCCGTTTTTGGCTCGCCCGCAGCCTCTTCGACATCGCCCAACTTTACGAACAACAAGGCAAATTCGAAGACGCCCGCGAAGCCTTTCGCTACCTGCTCGACTGCAACCGCAAAGTCGAAGGCACCCCGGAGCACGCCCTGCCCGGCGAAAACCTTGCCCGAAAAAAACTGGAAGAACTCCCGCGCGGCACAAAAAACACCGCCGGCAATAACGCTCCGAACAACCTTTGACCCCTTCACCCATGCCTGCCGAAACCGTATCCGAATTCTCACTCATCGCCGACGGCGGCCCGCTCGTTTGGCCGCTCTTTCTCCTCAGCCTCATCGGCTTCGTCCTCGTCGTCGAACGCACCCTCTTTCTGCACAAAGGCCAAATCCGCGCCCGCGAGTTCCTCGACGGCATTAAAAACAATCTCCGGCAACGCCGGCTCGTCGAAGCCCTCACCGTTTGCGAAGAAGCACCGGGCCCCGTGCCGCGCATCGTCAAAGCCGTCCTCCTGCACTCCCGCGAAAGCGAAGCCCGCATGCGCGCCGCCGCCGAAGAAGCCGCGCTGCTCGAACTCCCCCTGCTCGAACGACGCATCGGCACCATCGGAGCCATCGCAAAACTCGCCCCGCTCCTCGGCCTCATCGGCACGGTAATCGCACTCCTGCGCGCCTTCCTGGAAATGCACGGCCAAGGCCGTTATGCCTCGGCGGACGTCTTTGCCGGCGACGTCGCCGGCGCACTCAGCACAACCGCCCTCGGCCTCATCATCGCCGCGCTCGCACACCTCGGACACCACTTCCTGCTCGGACGCGTGCGCGCCATCGTGCACGACATCGAAGAAACCGCGCACGCCGCAATCCGATTCCTCTGTTGCGAACTGCCCGACGAAAGCCGCCCGAAAGACAATATCGTCACCGAAACAACCGAAGAAAAATAAATTTTTTTACCGAAAAATGAGCACCACCGACAACACCGCCGCGCCGCTCGTCGGCATCCTCATGGGCAGCAAATCCGATTGGCCCGTCATGGAAAACGCCGCCAAAACACTCGGCGAATTCGGCATCGCCTGCGAAGCGCGCGTCATCAGCGCGCACCGCACGCCGCACGCCGCATTCGAATACGCCCAAACCGCCGAAAAACGCGGCCTCAAATGCATCATCGCCGGCGCCGGCATGGCCGCGCACCTCGCCGGCGTCATGGCCGGCCTGACGCATCTG